>NZ_JBEOVJ010000024.1:0-97713 GCF_040295435.1 Streptomyces sp. NPDC002809 | reverse complement strand
GGGGGGGCGGCCCGCCCCCTGGGGGGGGGGGGGGGGGGGGCGGGGGGCGGGGCCCCCCCCCCCCCCCGGCCGGTCCGGCTCCGCCACCCAGTGTGGGGTACGACACACAGCTGCCACGAGGGGCGTGCGGGGACTTTCTGAGGGGGTCCGGGAATCGAGGGGCGGGAGAAGGAGCGGGGCGGGGTGCGCGCAGCTGCACGGCGGAGGAGGGAGGCAACGCGGAGCGTTGGCGGCTGACGGCAACGCCTCAGATGTGCGCACCCCGCCCCTCGGTTCCCGGCCCCCCCCTCCGCCCCGTCCGTGACCGGGCGGATCCCGCAGGGTGCGGCCGGAGGCGTCAGAGCGCGTCGGCGCCGCTGTTGCGCAGGGACTGGGAGTACTGCTGGAGGACCCAGACCTCGTTCTGTGCGGCGGCCAGATGGTCCGGGGCGACGTTGCTGCCGAGGCGGGTGAGGCTGCCCTGGACGTCGTCGATCCGGCGGTCGACGGCGCGCAGGCGGACCTTGACCAGGTGCTCGCCCGCGTACGCCTCGTCGATGGACTTGCCGTGGAAGACCTCGACCGCCAGCTCCGTGACCAGTTTGCGCACCGTGTCGTTGGGGGTCGCGTCGAGCACCTGGACGAGGTACTCGCGGGTGTCGGGGACGCCGAGCTCCGCGCCGCCCGCCTCCGCGATGCACTGGCGGACCGCGGCGTAGGGCGGGGCGGTGAACTCGTCGATGCCGTAGGCGTCGAACGCCGGGGAGACCAGGGCGGGCTTCTGCAGGGCGAGCTTGAGCAGCTCGCGCTCGGTGCGGTGCGCGGGGCTGCGGAGGTTGAGCGCGGGGCCCGAGGGGGCGGCGGCGGGTGCCTGGATCTCCTGGCGCCGTGAGCCACCGCGCGCGCCGGGTGCGGGACCCCGCTCGCCGCGGCCCCTGGCCCACTGGGCGAGCTGGTTGACCCGGTGCACGACGTACTCCTGGTCCAGGATGCCGACGAAGCCGGCCAGCTGGACGGCTACCTCGCGCTGCACACTGCCCGTCTTGATCTTGGCGACGACCTGGGCCGCCTCGTCGAGTGCGGCGGCACGGCCCGCCGGGGTCTCCAGGTCGTAGCGGGCGACGATCTGGCGGAGCGCGAACTCGAAGAGCGGGGTGCGGGGTTCGACCAGGTCGCGGACGGACTCGTCGCCCTTGGCGAGGCGCAGGTCGCACGGGTCCATGTTGTCCGGGGCGATCGCGATGTAGGTCTCGGCGGCGAACTTCTGGTCGTCCTCGAAGGCACGCAGGGCGGCCTTCTGGCCGGCCGCGTCACCGTCGAAGGTGAAGATCACCCGGGCGCTGCCGTTGTCCATCAGGAGGCGGCGCAGGATCTTGATGTGGTCGCCGCCGAACGCCGTGCCGCAGGTCGCGATGGCGGTGGTGACCCCGGCGAGATGGCAGGCCATCACGTCCGTGTAGCCCTCGACCACGACGGCCCGGCTGGACTTCGCGATGTCCTTCTTGGCCAGGTCGATGCCGTACAGCACCTGGGACTTCTTGTAGATCGGCGTCTCGGGGGTGTTGAGGTACTTCGGGCCGTTGTCGTCGTCGCGCAGCTTGCGGGCGCCGAAGCCGACGATGTCGCCCGCCGTGTCGCTGATCGGCCACATCAGCCGGCCGCGGAAGCGGTCGATGGGGCCGCGCCTACCGTCCTGGGAGAGGCCGGAGGTGATCAGTTCCTTGTCGCTGAAGCCCTTGCCGCGCAGATAGCGGGTGAGGTGGTCCCAGCCCGCGGGGCTGTAGCCCACGCCGAAGTGCTCGGCCGCCGCCTGGTCGAAGCCGCGCTCGGCGAGGAACTTGCGGCCGATCTCGGCCTCGGGGCCGTCCAGCTGCTCGATGTAGAACTGGGCGGCCACCTTGTGCGCCTCGACCAGCCTGATCCGCTCACCGCGCTGGTGGGAGGGGTTGTACCCGCCCTCCTCGTACCGCAGGGTGATGCCGGCCTTGGCGGCAAGGCGCTCGACGACCTCCGAGAACGTCAGATGGTCGATCTTCTGCACGAAGGCGATCGTGTCGCCGCCCTCCTGGCAGCCGAAGCAGTGGAAGAGACCCTTGCTCGGACTGACCTGGAAGGAGGGGGACTTCTCGTCGTGGAAGGGGCACAGGCCCTTGAGGTTTCCACCGCCCGCGTTGCGCAGCTGGAGGTACTCGGAAACGACGGCGTCGATCGGGACCGCGTCCCGGACCGCCTTCACGTCGTCGTCATTGATCCTGCCTGCCACGAGTGAAGTCTACGGGTGGCATCGGACAGTCATGGTGCGCGCGGGTGTGATCCCGTACGTCCGCCACGTCCACCGCCCGCCCCGGCCCGTCCCCGCGCCGTGGCACGGGGACGGGCCGGGGCGGTGCGGGAACCGGGCCCGGGCGCTCAGATCAGTGACTCCAGGGGAACCGACGGGTCGGCCAGGGCGTCCGGGTCGACCGGCTGCCCGGCCCTGATCAGCTCCTGCACGGTCTCCGTGACGTCCCACACGTTCACGTTCATCCCGGCGAGCACCTTGTGGTCCTTCAGCCAGAACGCGATGAACTCGCGCTTGCCCGCGTCGCCGCGGATCACGACCTGGTCGTAGCTGCCGGGCGGCGCCCAGCCCGAGTACTCGAGGCCGAGGTCGTACTGGTCGGAGAAGAAGTACGGCACCCGGTCGTAGGCGACGTCCTGGCCGAGCATGGAGCGGGCCGCCGCGGGCCCGCTGTTCAGCGCGTTGGCCCAGTGCTCCACCCGCAGCCGGGTGCCGAGCAGCGGGTGGGCCACGTTGGCGACGTCGCCGGCCGCGTAGATGTGCGGGTCGCTGGTGCGCAGCGAGGCGTCGACGGCGATCCCGCCACCCTGGGCGCGGGGCGCGATGTCGAGACCGGCGGCCTCGGCAAGGGCGGCTCGCGGGGCGGCGCCGATCGCGGCGAGGACGTCGTGGGCGGGGTGTTCCTCGCCGTCGTCGGTGCGGACCGCGAGGACCATGCCGTCCTGGCCGACGATCTCGGTGAGGCGCCCGCCGAAGTGGAAGCGGACCCCGTGGTCGCTGTGCAGGTCGGTGAAGATCTGGCCGAGCTCGGGGCCGATGACCTTGAGCAGCGGGGTCGCCTCGGGTTCGACGACGGTGACCTCGGCCCCGTATCCGCGGGCCGCCGCAGCGACCTCCAGGCCGATCCAGCCGGCGCCCGCGATCACCAGATGGCCGTTGTCGCGGCCGAGTGCGGCCAGCACGTTGCGCAGCCGGTCGGCGTGGGCGAGGCGGCGCAGATGGTGGACGCCCGCCAGACCGGTGCCGGGGATGTCGAGGCGGCGCGGTTCGGCGCCGGTGGCCAGGAGCAGCTTGTCGTAGTGGATGACGGTGCCGTCGCCGAGCTCCACGGAGCGGGCTTCGCGGTTCAGCGCGGTGACGGGCTGGCCGAGGTGGAGCTCGACGTCGGCCCCCGCGTACCAGGCCGTCTCGTGGACGAAGACGGTGTCGCGGTCCTCCTTCCCGGCCAGGTACCCCTTGGAGAGCGGCGGGCGTTCGTAGGGGTGGTCCCGCTCATCGCCGATCAGGATGACCCGCCCGCTGAAACCCTCCGACCGGAGCGTCTCCGCTGCCTTCGCTCCGGCCAGTCCTCCGCCGACAATGACGAACGTCCGATGTGCGTCGACCACTTGATGCCTCCTCGGTGCTTGCTGCGCGGCGCCAACTGCGAGCGTCCCGCACGCAGCGTGATGGCGAAAGAGGGTGTGACCCGATCAGGTCACGCCCAGTGGTCATGGGCCGGTGTGCCGGACCGCCCGCACACCGGGAGCAGGGATACGCGGGCGGTCCGCTTGTACCCCTGCGCAACGCGGTACCTGCACCAGCAGACCACCTGCGACTCGCCGACCGTCATCGCCGCGCCCCAGGGGGTCCGCCGACGTGCCCTCAGCCGCGGCGTGCGGTGAGCCAGTGGTGCAGGCTGCGGGCCGACGCGTCGGTCAGGGCGGCGATCTGGTCGACCAGGACACGCTTGCGGGCGCGGTCGTCGGGCGCCGCCTCGTACAGCGCGCGCAGGTGCGGCTCCAGGCCTTCCGGTGCGCGGGCGGTCAGCGCCGCGGCCAGTTCGGCGATGACGATCCGCTGGTCGGCGCGGATCGCCTCCTGCTCGGCGCGCTGCATGACGTACCGGTCGGCGACCGCCTTGAGGACCGCGCACTCGTTGCGCGCATCGCGGGGGACGACGAGCTCGGCGCCGTATCTGCCGAGGCGCCCGGTGCCGTACGCCTGCCGGGTGCTGCTCTCGGCGGCGAGGCAGAACCGGCCGATCAGCTGACTCGTGGCGTCCTTGAGCCGGGCCTGGGCGACGGCCGATCCGTCGTAGCCGTGCGGCCACCAGTCCTGGCCGATGAGGCGGTCCAGTGCGTCGGACAGCTCCTGGGGGTCGGTGTCCGCGGGGACGTACCGTCCGATGGCGACGGCCCAGATCTCCTGGCGCTCCGGCTCGGCGTCGAGGCAGTTGGGGTCGATGTGCCCGGCGTGCAGCCCGTCCTCGAAGTCGTGGACCGAGTACGCCACGTCGTCGGACCAGTCCATCACCTGGGCCTCGAAGCACTTGCGGTCCCGCGGGGCACCCTCGCGGAACCAGTGGAAGACCGGCAGGTCGTCCTCGTACACCCCGAACTTCGGCGAGCCGGGGTCGGTGGGGTGGCCACCTCTCGGCCAGGGGTACTTGGTGGCGGCGTCGAGCGCGGCGCGGGTGAGGTTGAGCCCGACGCTGACCAGTTCACCGGTGCGGGTGTCGGGCACGAACCGCTTGGGTTCGAGCCGGGTCAGCAGCCGCAGCGACTGGGCGTTGCCCTCGAACCCTCCGCAGTCGGAGGCGAAGTCGTTCAGCGCCTGTTCGCCGTTGTGTCCGAAGGGCGGGTGGCCCATGTCGTGGGAGAGGCAGGCCGTCTCGACGAGGTCGGGGTCGCAGCCGAGCGCGGCGCCGAGCTCGCGGCCGACCTGGGCGCACTCCAGCGAGTGTGTGAGCCGGGTCCGCGGGCTGGCGTCCCAGACGTGGCTGCGGGTGCCCGGGGTGACGACCTGGGTCTTCCCGGCGAGCCTGCGCAGGGCGGCGGAGTGCAGCACCCGGGCGCGGTCGCGCTGGAAGGCGGTGCGGCCCGGCCGTTTGTCCGGCTCGGTGTCCCAGCGATCGGCGTCGGCGGCGCCGTAGGGGGCCGTGCCGGGGTCCTGTGTGCCGTACGCGTTGTCCGTGCCGTCCGTGCCGTTCATGGGACCGACACTAATCCGCCGGACTGACAGGAGAGCTCAGGCGGAGACCAGGAATCGTGTGTTCATCAGAGTTTCGTACGCCGCTGCGCCGCCCGCCCGTGCCTGGTCGTAGCGGTGGAGCAGCAGGCGTGCCACGGCCGGGTGGGCGCCGAGCGGAGCGGCGGCGATCCACGGCGCCTCGGCCGCAGCGGCCGAGGCGAAGCGTCCGGGGGCGGCGAAGTACGAGGCGACGGCGACCCGCCGGCGACCGCGGGCGGCGAGTGCGCGCAGGGCGGCCGGGACGGTGGGCGTCGCGGCGGAGGCGTACGCGGGTACGACGGGCACCCCGCCGAGCCGTTCGCTGAGCAGGCGCGCGGTGCGGCGGGTGTCGGCGGCCGATTCGGGGTCCCGCGAGCCGGCGGCGGCGAGGACCACGGCGCTGTTGCGGTTCCCGTCGTCCTCGGTCCGCCAGCCGGCCTCGGTGAGCCGGCCGTGGAGCGCCTCGACGAGCAGCGGATGCGGTCCGAGGGGGACGGCCGTGCGGGTGCGCAGGGCGGGGGCGCCTGCCACTGCGTCCGGGATGTCCTGCTTCACGTGGTACCCGCGCCCCAGCAGCAGCGGCACGAGGACCGCCTCACCGCTCCCCAGGCCGTCCAGGGTCTGCGGGAGGAGGGGCGCGTTGAGCTCGATGTGACCGAGCCGGACGTCGAGCCCCGGCCGCAGCTCCCGCACCCGGTCCAGGAGCCCCGTCACCGTGTGCAGCGCCCGCGGGTCCCGGCTGCCGTGCGCGACGGCGACGAGTGCGGGGGCCGCGGGTGTCAGTGGGCTCACGTTGCTGTGCGGGGGCTGCTGCGGGGTGCGGTCCATGGGCCGTCGGATTCCGTTCCGGGAGACAAGGCTGAGCTGGGTGCCGAGCTGTGCGGTGATACGGGTCAGCAGTTGCGCCGTGCTGTCGAGGGACAGGGACTCCTGGAGGTGTTCCGGTGCCGGCTCCGTCATGGACCGATGGTGCCGGGCGCAGGTTGCCGCGTCGTTGCGCGCCGGTCACGGGCGTTTTCCGCAGTCTCACCGGAGGCCCGTGCTCGCTGTCAGCCGGCAGGGCCCCGGGCCGGACCCGCCCGGGGCCCTGCCGGCTGTCAGATGGCGGCCGCGGGCCGGGCCTGGCCGGCGAACAGCCGCTCCAGGACGTCGGCGACGCCGTCCTCCTCGTTGGTGACGGTGTGCGTCGGCACCGCGGCCAGTACGGCCGGATGGGCGTTGGCCATCGCGTAGCCGGTGCCCGCCCAGGCGAGGACGGTGAGGTCGTTGGGCATGTCGCCGAAGGCGATGACCTCGGTGGCGTCGATGCCCCGTGCGGTGCAGAGCACCTCCAGGGTGCCGGCCTTGGTGACACCGGGCGCGCTGATCTCCAGCAGTCCGCGCCCGCCCGAGTGGGTGAGCTGCACCTCGTTGCCCGCGCCCTGCCGGGCGGCGGCCAGCAGGGTGTCGGCGTCGAGCCGGTCCGACCACGCGAGCAGTTTGGTGACGGGGGCCTCGGTGAGCCACAGGTCGGCGAGGGAGGGTACGGGGAGCTCGGCGCCGACGTCCTCGGACATGCGCAGCCGGTAGGCGGGTTCGTACAGGACCTGGTTTCCGGTCTCCAGGGCGAAGCCGATCTCGGGCAGCGCGGCGGCGAGGGCGGTGGCGACCCGCTGGGCGGTGGTCAGGGGCAGGACTCGGGAGGAGACGACGGTGCGGCTCGCGATGTCGTACACGAGCGCCCCGTTGCTGCAGACCGCCGTGCCCGCGAGGCCGGTGGCCTCGGCGAGCCGGTCGACGAAGCGGGGCGGCCGGGCGGTGACGATGACGATCTCCGCCCCGGCGTCCTCCGCCGTGCGCAGGGCCCGCAGGGTGCGCGGGGAAAGGGTTCCGTCGTTACGGAGCAGGGTGCCGTCCAGATCGGACGCGATCAGCCGTGGGAGCAACATCGGCCGATGCTACCGACGGCCCTCGCGGAGAACCCTTTCGGCTGTCCGCTCGTCCTGTCATAGGGGACGGCACGACACAGGACAAAAGGGAAAGCGGGGGATCCGATGCGGCTGAAGCCACAGGGCGGGCGCGCGGTGCGGGCACGACTGCGGAGGGCCGCCGCCCGGCTGCGGCCTCGGCTGCCGCGGACCCGGCGGGGGCGGCGCCTGGCCGTGCAGGGGGTGATGGTCGCCTGCGTGCTGGCGCTGGCCCCGGCCACCTGGCTGCACACGGTCGCCGACGCCCGGGTCAGGACGGCGGCGGACGTGCCCGCGCAGCAGGTCGCGGTGGTGTTCGGCGCGGGGCTGTGGGACGGCAAGCCGTCCCCGTATCTCGCGAACCGGCTGCGGACCGCGGCGGAGCTGTACCGGGACAAGAAGGTGAAGGTCGTGCTGGTGACCGGTGACAACAGCCGGGTGGAGTACGACGAACCGGACGCGATGCGCACGTTCCTGGTCGCGCACGGGGTGCCGGACAGCAGGATCGTCAGCGACTTCGCCGGCTTCGACACCTGGGACTCGTGCGTGCGGGCCAGGAAGATCTTCGGCGTCGAGCGGGCCGTGCTGGTGAGCCAGGGGTTCCACATCCGGCGCGCGATCGCGCTGTGCCGGGCGGCGGGGATCGACGCGTACGGCGTCGGGGTCGATGCCGTACACGATGCGACCTGGTACTACGGCGGCACGCGGGAGGTGTTCGCGGCGGGGAAGGCGGCCCTGGACGCCCTGTTCGAGCCGGATCCGCACTTCCTGGGGCCCCGGGAGCCGGGCGTCGCGAAGGCCCTCGCGGCCGACGACCGGTGACGGCGCGGCACACCTCGGACGGCCGACGACCGGTGACGGCGCGGCGCACCTCACGGCCACCGGGCGGGCGGGCTGAGGTGCGCGTACCGGCGGCGTAACCGGGAGCGGGCACCCGCGTAACAGCCGGCTCGCAGTCTGGGTTCATGACCAGCACCGCGACTGCAGCCACCGCGACCCACTGCCCGTACTGCGCGCTGCAGTGCGGCATGAGCCTGCGCCCGGTCGCCGGTGACGCGGTCGTCGAGGTGGAGGAGCGCACCGGCTTCCCCGTGAACCGGGGCGCGCTGTGCGGCAAGGGCCGTTCCGCGCCCGCGGTGCTCTCCTCCGCGGTGCGGCTGACCGGTCCCCTCGTACGCGACACAGTGAGCGGTGAACTGGAGCCGGCCGGCTGGGACGAGGCGCTGGCCCGCATCGCCGAAGGGGTGCGCGGGACGCGCGCGGAGCACGGGGCCGACGCGGTGGGAGTGTTCGGCGGCGGCGGGCTGACCAACGAGAAGGCGTACGCGCTCGGAAAGTTCGCCCGGGTGGTGCTCGGCACCTCGCAGATCGACTACAACGGGCGGTTCTGCATGTCGTCGGCGGCCGCCGCGCATCAGCGGGCCTTCGGCCTCGACCGCGGACTGCCGTTCCCGCTGGAGGACGTCCCGCGCACCGGATGCGTGATCCTCGTGGGCTCGAACCTCGCGGAGACGATGCCGCCCGCGCTCCGCTATCTGACCGAACTGCGGGAGAACGGCGGCCGGCTGATCGTCATCGATCCCCGCCGCACCAGGACCGCCGAGCAGGCGGACCTCCATCTGGCGCCCCGGCCCGGCACCGATCTGGCGCTCGCACTCGGCATGCTGCACCTGGTGGTGTCGCAGGGGCGGGTGGACGAGGACTTCGTACGGGAGCGCACCAGCGGCTGGGACGAGGCGCGGGCCGGGGTGATGGCCCACTGGCCGGAGCTGGTGGAGCGGCTGACCGGCGTCCCGGTGCCGCAACTGCGGTCGGCCGTCGAGATGTTCTGCGGGGCGGAGGGCGGCATGGTGCTGACCGCGCGCGGCCCCGAGCAGCAGGCGAAGGGAACGGACACCGTCGGCGCCTGGATCAACTTCGCCCTGGCCACCGGGCGCGCGGGCCGGCCGCTGTCCGGCTACGGCTGCCTGACCGGCCAGGGCAACGGCCAGGGCGGTCGTGAACACGGCCAGAAGGCCGACCAGCTGCCCGGCTACCGCAAGCTCACCGACCCGGCGGCGCGCCGCCATGTCGCGGGGGTGTGGGGGGTCGACCCGGACACCCTGCCGGGGCCGGGGCGCAGCGCCTACGAGCTGCTCGACGCGCTGGGCACCGAGGTGCGGGCGCTGCTGGTGATGGGCTCGAATCCGGTGGTGTCCGCGCCGCACGCGGGGCATGTGGAGGAGCGGCTGCGGTCTCTGGACTTCCTCGCGGTCGCCGATGTGGTGCTGTCGGAGACGGCGGCGCTGGCCGATGTGGTGCTGCCGGTGACGCAGTGGGCCGAGGAGACCGGGACCACCACGAACCTGGAGGGCCGGGTGCTGCTGCGCCGGCGTGCGGTCACCGCGCCCGAGGGTGTCCGCAGCGATCTGGACGTGCTGCACGGACTGGCCGGGCTGCTCGGGCACGGGAAGGGGTTCCCGGTCGACCCGGAGGAGGTGTTCGACGAGCTGCGCCGCGCTTCGGCGGGCGGCCCGGCGGACTACTCGGGCATCACGTACGAGCGGATCGCCGCCGAGGACGGGGTCTTCTGGCCGTGTCCGGACACGGAGCACGCCGGTACGCCGCGGCTGTTCCTGGACCGGTTCGCGACGGAGGACGGGCGGGCCCGGTTCGTGCCCGTCACGCACCGGCCGTCCGCCGAGGAGACGGACGCGGAGTATCCGGTGGTGCTGACCACCGGACGGGTCGTCGCCCAGTACCAGTCGGGGGCTCAGACCCGCCGGGTGGCGGAGCTGAACGCTGCCGCCCCGGGGCCGTTCGTCGAGCTGCATCCGCGGCTCGCGGAGCGGATCGGGGTGGCCGAGGGCGACCCGGTGGCGGTCACCTCACGCCGCGGCCGGGCGGTGGCGCCCGCGCGGATCACCGCGGCGATCCGGCAGGACACCGTGTTCATGCCGTTCCACTGGGCGGGCGAGGGCCGGGCCAACACGCTGACCAACCCGGCCCTGGACCCGGTGTCGAGGATGCCGGAGTTCAAGGTCTGCGCGGTGCGGCTGGAGGCGCTCGTCCCGGACCCCGGTGCTGCTCAGAGCGAGGTGACCGGGGCCGTCTCCGCGGAGACCCAGCCCAGGTAGCGGGCGCTCCCCCGGAGCACCGGCAGGGCGATGACCTCCGGGGTGTCGTAGTCGTGCGCCTCCTGGAGGTACGCCTCCAGCTCGTCGTACCGCTCGGCTGTCGTCTTGAGGAACAGCTGCCATTCCTCGGTGGTCTCGATGGCGTTCTGCCAGCGGTAGACCGAGGTGACGGGCGCGGAGATCTGTACGCAGGCGGCGAGTCTCGCCTCCACCGCGCCCTGTGCCAGGAGCTGTGCCTTCTCCTCACTGTCCGTCGTGGTCAGTACGGTCAGCCATGCGGGCGTGGTCACCTTCGGTCTCCTCGGATCGGCAGCGGGTCCTGTCCCCGATTGTCGGGCCCACGCTGCCGTGGCGCAGTCAGCCGCCGTACGGATGGGCCGCCCTGGCGTCCCTCAGAGCCCGCCCCCACCAGATCAGTTGGTCCAGGAGCGACTTGGCGGCGGCGTCGGGGCCGACCGGGTCGCGGTGGCGGCCCTCGTCGTCGAAGAGGGCGCCGGCGTTGTGGAACGAGACGGTGTCGCGGATCGACACGACGTGCAGTTCGGCGAAGACCTGGCGCAGGTGCTCGACCGCGCGCAGACCGCCGGAGACCCCGCCGTAGGAGACGAAGGCGACGGGTTTGGCCTGCCATTCGGCGCGGTGCCAGTCGATGAGGTTCTTGAGCGGGGCCGGGTAGGAGTGGTTGTACTCCGGGGTGATGACGACGAAGGCGTCGGCGTCCGCCAGCCGGCCCGAGACCTCGGCAAGCCGGGCCCGGTCCTCGGGTCCGTGGCTGTACGTGAGGGCGGTCGGGAGGTCGAGTGCGGCGACGTCGACCAGGTCGGTCTCGATGCCGGGGTGGCCGTCGGTACGGGCGAGGAACCAGTCGGCGACGACGGGCGCGAACCGGCCCTCGCGGTTGCTGGCGAGGATGACCGCGACCTTCAGAGGGGTGGTCGTGGGCAGAGCTGTGGCCGTGGTTTCGGCGGTGATGAGGTCCATGCGAGGAGACTCGTACGTCAACCATGGTTGAGGTCAAGCGGCCGCCGCCCGCCCGCCCTCCGCGCGTGTCGGCATACGGTGGACGGCATGACGACTCCAGCGGCCGCACCGCTCCCCTACGCCGAGTTCGACGGACATCCGGCCACCGAGGACGATCTGCGGGCGGCCGCCTTCTTCACCTACGGCCACTTCACGGCCATGCAGGTCAGGGGCGGCCGGGTGCGCGGCCTGGACCTTCACCTGGAGCGGCTCGACGCGGCGAACCGGGAGCTGTTCGAACTCCCCCTGGACGGCGGCCCGGTACGCGAACTGATCCGGCACGCGCTGGGTGCGGCGGGAGCGGCGGACGCCTCGGTGCGGGTGCACGGACTGCGGCCGCCGGGCGCCGACGCGACGACGGTCATGGTCACGGTGCGCGGGCCGGCCCGGATGAGCCCCGAGCCGGTCGGCCTGATGTCCGTCCCGTACGCGCGCACCGCTCCGCACCTCAAGCGCCCCGGCGACTTCGGCCAGACGTACTACGGGAATCTCGCCCGCCGTGCCGGTTTCGACGACGCGCTGCTGACCCTTCCTGACGGCGCGGTGACCGAGGGCGCGATCACCAACATCGGCTTCTGGGACGGCACTTCGGTCGTCTGGCCGCAGGCACCCGCGCTGCTGGGCATCACCATGGCGCTCCTGGAACAGGAGCTGCCCGGCGCGGGCGTGCACTCGGTGCGCAGGCCGGTGACGAAGGACGGACTGGGGGCCTACCGGTCCGCGTTCGTCACCAACTCGCAGGGCATGGCACCGGTCGCCCGTGTCGACGACACCGTGTTCACGGTCGCCGAGGAGTTGATGAAGAGGCTGGCGGCCGCGTACGGAACGGCCTCCTGGGACACCGTCTGACACCCTGGGCGGCCGGTGGCCCGCCGCGGGGGTGGACCATGTCCCCATGCAGACCCCCGCCGAAGGACCTCCGTCGCCCATGCAGATCCACATCGAGGGCTCGCGGCTGCCCGGCCGCGCCTGCGGGCCCGGCGGCGACTTCCCCGGCCGCGAGAACATCCACGTGGGCGTGCAGCGCAAGGACCGGCCCGGTGAGCTCCTCGGACTGCACCCAGGCGACGCCCCGGCCGCCCACTGGACCCTGGACTGCACCACCACCGACGGCCCGGACGGCGTCGAGGCGAGCGGGCCGTTCGTGCAGAACAGGCTCGGCGGCCGGTTCGTCTACCTGTCGTGGGGCACGGTCGACGCGGACGGGCTTTTCTCCATGTTCCGGCGGGCCAAGCTGATGTTCTCCGACATCGACGCGGACACCCTCGAAGCGGCCGCGCGTTCCGGGCACCTCACGGCACGGCTGCCGCTCTCCGACGCCGGGGGACAGCCGCTGTGCGGCCGGATCCGGCCCCCTGTCATCACCTGGTCCGCCGGCGCGCCGGCCTGAGCGGACACCTTCCGGTACAGGCCGAGCCGCCCTCACCGGGCCCAGGGGGGGTGGGTCCGGTGAGGGCGGCGGCCGGGGGCGGCGTGCGCACCGTCCCGTGGGGGGTGAGCATCGTGTGCCCGGCGACACCCGGGTCATGCATGTGACGTACGCCACTTTCCCCCCGGTGGGTCGTCACCCGATCGGCACCGGACACCGAGGGGCCACTCCTGCCCCCCACCATCACCGCTGTGACCTGCGCACATGGGGCGTGGCAAGGAGGCGGCGCCGGTCCGATCAGGTGAAAGCTGACCCGGTGTCAGCAGGCATGGATGGCGGCCCGGCCGTTAGCTCGGAACCAGGACACACCAGCCCGCGCCGTCCCCGCTCGGAGGAACCCCCCATGCGCAGTCCTGCTCGCCTCGTGACCGGCACCGCCGCCGCGGCCCTCGCCGCTGCCGCGCTCGGCCTCGGTGCCGCCGCCCCGTCCGCGTACGGGGACGAAGCGGCGCCACTGGAGATCACTCCCGCGAGTGCGGCCCCGGGCGCCACCGTCACCGTGAACACCACCGCCTGCGGCGGCGACACGGGTGCCACGGGGGACGCGAGCTCCCTGGACGCCTCGCAGTTCGCACTGGCGCCGGCCACTCTCAAGGAGGTGCTGGCCGGTTCGTTCCGGGTGCCGGGCAACATCGAGCCGGGGCCGTACAGCATCGACGTGGCCTGCGAGAACGGCAAGCAGGCCACCGGCGAGATCGAGGTGAAGGCGGCGAGTGCGGCGGGCAAGGACAGCGCCGCCGGGTCCTCCGACACGGACTCCCCCGACACGGGCTCCCCCGCCGATGCCGGTCTGCCCGCGGACCTCTACGACTCCGAGGAGTACGACGCCACCGGTCTCGACGAGGCCGAGGCTTCCGGTTCGGCCCTCGTGCCCGATGCCCCCGCGCTCGCGGGCCGTGGCACCCCCACCGCTCACCCGAGCCCCTCAGGGCACGAGAGTTCCCCCGAGCACGAGAGTTCGTCCGGGCACGAGAGTTCGTCCGGCGGCCACGAAACCCCCTCCGGCCACCACACCTCGGCCGCGCCCACCGCCCCCACGGGGCATGTGAAGACCGGTATCGGCGGCAGCGTCGGACCGGACACCACCCAGATCGCGGCGGGAGCCGGCGTTCTCGCCGCGACCGCCGTCGGCGGAGCCTGGCTCCTGCGTCGCCGGGCGAGCGGCACGCAGGACGACAGCTGACGGAGACTTCCACCTCTCCGTACCGCCCGGATTCCGTCCCGGTGGCCTCGCGCCACCGGGACGGGACCCTTCGTACCCGGGCCCGTCCCGGCCCCCGTCACCCGGAGGACGACCGTGTCCCAGAAGGCCAAGGGCTGGCTGCTCGTCGTCGCGGCGCTGGCCGGTCTCTGGCTGATCCGGAACGGCGCCGACACCCGGCTGACCCCGCCCGCCCCGGCCTCCGCCGACGCCTTCGCCGCCGGCCCCGGACTGCTGCCCGGATCGCCGGTCGCCGAGCCGCTCCGGCCCTCGGCACCCGTCCGCATCACCATCCCCGCCATCCGGGTCGACGCCCCGATGATGCGGCTCGGCCTCGGACCGGACGGCAGCCTCGACGTGCCGCCGGCCGGGAACACCGACATCGTCGGCTGGTACCGGGACGGCCCGCCGCCCGGCGCCAAGGGCACGGCGATCGTCGCCGGCCACGTCGACAACGCCCAGGGCCCGTCCGTCTTCTACGACCTGGGGACGATGAAGAAGGGCAGCACGGTCGAGGTACTGCGCCAGGACGGCCGCACCGCCGTCTTCTCGGTCGACGCGATCGAGGTGTACGACAACGACGACTTCCCCGACCAGCGGGTGTACGGGGCCTCGGAGCACGCCTCCTTGCGCCTGATCACCTGCGGCGGCGGGTTCTCCGACGCGACGGGCTACGAGGGCAACGTGGTGGCGTACGCCCACCTCACCGGCGTGCGCTGAGGGGCCCTGGCCCGTTCAGGCCTGCCACTGGTCGAACGCGAGCTTCGCCACCAGCGAGAAGACCACCACCAGCAGCACCCCGCGGACGAACTCGCTGCCCCTGCGCAGCGCCATCCGCGCCCCGAACAGGCCGCCCGCCAGGTTGAACACCGCCATGAGCGCGGCCAGCTGCCACATCACGTTGCCCTGGTACGCGAACATCGCCAGGGCCCCGCCGTTGGTGCAGACGTTGACGATCTTGGCGGTGGCGGAGGCCGTCACCAGGTCGAGGTGGAGCACCGCGGTGAGCGCCAGCACGAGGAAGGTGCCGGTGCCCGGCCCGAACAGCCCGTCGTACAGCCCGATACCGCCGCCCACCAGGACGATCGCGGTGACGGTGCGGGCCCGGGTGACCCGGGGCGCGGTGCCCTCCTCGGCCGACCGGCCGAACTGGGGCCGCAGCATCACGAACGCGGCCACCGCCAGCAGCACCACCATGATCACCGGGCGCAGCACCTCACTGCTGATCCCGGCGGCGAAGAAGGCTCCGGTCATCGAGCCGGCCAGCGCCGCCAGCCCGATCCGCAGCGCCGTGCCGACCTTCACCGGCGCCTTGCGCGCATAGGTGACGGCGGCGCCCGACGTGCCGACGATGGCGACCGCCTTGTTGGTGCCGAGGATCTGGGCGGCCTGGACGTGCGGCAGTCCGAGCAGCAGCGCGGGCAGCAGAAGCAGTCCGCCGCCCCCGACCACCGCGTCGATCCAGCCGGCCGCCGCCGCGGCGAGGCACAGCACAACGAGGGTGGTCAGGGATATGTCAGGCATGATCGCGACCTTAAGGAAACGGTACGTGTCGCGTCCAACCGTCCCGGAATTCTTGAGCCAATTCTGAGCTCGGCGCCGTGTCCTGCCCTCACAGACACCCTCCGCCGACGCTGAGCGCAAGGTTCCTCCCGGGAAACAGAGGGGATCCGGACGGGTAACACCCCCCGGTCACGCTTCCTGTCATGAGGACACGGACGGAGAACACGGCGCGGGTGGTGGTGATCGGCGCCGGGATGGCGGGCGCACGCCTCGCCGCCAAGGTGCCCGATGTCACCGTCATCGGCGAGGAACCGCACGCCCCCTACAACCGGGTGCTGCTGGCCGAGGTGCTGGCCGGACGGTATCCGGCGGACGTGATCGCCCTTCCCCCGGCCGAGGTCAGGCGCGGGGTGCGGGTGGTGCGGATCGACCGGGCCGACCGGCTGGTGCACTGCGACGACGGAAGCGTCGTGCGCTACGGACGCCTGGTCCTGGCGACCGGCTCCAACCCGGTGCTCCCGCCGCTGCGCGGACTCGGGAACACGATGCCGGACGGGGTGCACGCGTTCCGCACCCTCGACGACTGTCTGGCGCTGCGCGCCTCGGTGCGGCCGGGGGTGAGCGCGGTCGTCATCGGCGGCGGCCTCCTGGGCGTCTCGGCGGCCCGGGCGCTGGCCGAGTGCGGCGCCCAGGTGGTGCTGGCCCAGCAGGGCGAGCACCTCATGGAACGGCAGCTGGACGCGGAGTCGGCGGGGCTGTTGCGGCGTCATCTGGAGTCGCTCGGCGTCGAGGTGCACACCGAGTGCCGGGTCCGCGGGCTGCGCTGCGCCGACGGTGCGGTGCGGGCCGTGGAGCTCGCCGACGGCTACGAGCTGGCGGCCGAGATCACCGTGCTGGCCTGCGGGGTGCGTCCCCGGACGGGCCTCGCGCAGGCGGCCGGTCTGGAGGTCCGCAAGGGCGTCGTGGTCGACGACGAGCTGCGCACCTCCGATCCGTACATCCACGCCGTCGGCGACTGCGCCGAGCACCGCTCCACCCTGTACGGGCTCGCGGGCCCGGCGCTGGAGCAGGCCGATGTGCTCGCCGAGGTGCTGGCCGGCCGGCCCGCCCGGTACGACGGCACCCGGGCCCTGACCCGGCTGACGCTGAACGGCCCGGCCGACCCCGGTACCGGATCGCTCGATCTCGCCGCCTTCGGCGACTCCCGTCCGCTGCCCGGCGACGACGTGATCCGGCTGGCCGACGCCACCCGGGGCGCGTACCGCACGGTCGTCGTCCGCGGCGACCGGCTGGCGGGAGGTGTGCTGCTCGGCGATCTCGCCGCGGTCGGCACCCTGGCCCGCACCTGGCAGGAGGACGAACCGCTCCCCGCCGAAACGTCCCTGCTCCACCTGCTCACCAACGACGGAGGCTTCTGAGATGCCGGTGTCCACTTTCCCGACCGCCCACACCTCCACCCCAGCAGCCGCGGGGACCATCGTGGTCGTCGGGCACGGAATGGTCGGCCAGCGTTTCCTTGAGGCCCTCGCCGACCGCGGGCTGACCGCCTCCGCCGGCACCGCCCGGGTCGTCGTGCTCTGCGAGGAGCCCCGCGCCGCCTACGACCGGGTGCAGCTGACCTCGTACTTCTCGGGGAAGACGCCCGAGGACCTGTCGCTGGTCGAGCAGGGCTTCATGGAGCAGCACGGGTTCGAGCTGCGGATCGGTGACCCGGCCGAGTCCCTGGACCGCGAGGCGCGCACGGTCACCTCGCGTTCCGGCGAGACCTTCACGTACGACACGCTGGTGCTGGCCACCGGCTCCTACCCGTTCGTCCCGCCCGTCCCCGGCAAGGACAGCGAGGGCTGTTTCGTCTACCGCACGATCGAGGACCTGCTCGCGATCGAGGAGTACGCGAAGACGGCGACGACCGGCGCGGTCGTCGGCGGCGGACTGCTCGGTCTGGAGGCGGCGGGCGCCCTGAAGGGGCTCGGACTCGACACGCACGTGGTCGAGTTCGCGCCCCGGCTGATGCCCGTCCAGGTCGACGAGGGCGGCGGCGCGGCGCTGCTGCGCACGATCGAGAACATGGGCCTGACCGTCCACACGGGCGTCGGAACCCAGGAGGTCACCGCGGGCGAGGACGGCTCGGTGAACGGGATGTCGCTCTCCGACGGCTCGTCGCTCGCCACCGACCTGGTGGTCTTCTCGGCCGGGGTCAGGCCCCGCGACCAGCTGGCCCGGGACTGCGGTCTGGCGGTCGGCCAGCGCGGCGGCATCATCGTCGACGACGAGTGCCGCACCTCCGACCCGGCGGTCTTCGCGATCGGCGAGTGCGCGCTGGCCTCGGACGGCCGGGTGTACGGCCTGGTGGCGCCCGGTTACGAGATGGCGCAGACGGCAGCCGAGGTGATCGCGGGCAAGGAGGCCGCGTTCACCGGCGCCGACATGTCGACGAAGCTGAAGCTGCTCGGTGTGGACGTGGCGTCCTTCGGTGACGCCCACGGCACCGCCGAGGGCTGCCTCGACGTCGTGTACGCGGACTCCCGCTCGGGCGTCTACAAGAAGCTGGTGATCGGCCGGGACGGCACGCTGCTCGGCGGCGTGCTCATCGGCGACGCCGACCAGTACGGCACGCTGCGCCCGATGACGGGCACGGTCCTGCCGGTCGCCCCCGAGCAGCTGGTGCTGCCGGCCGGCGCGGGCGGCCCGGTCACCCTCGGCCCCTCGTCGCTGCCCGACGAGGCCGTGATCTGCTCCTGCCACAACGTCACCAAGGGCGCGATCTGCGAGCACACCACGCTGCCCGAGGTGAAGAAGTGCACCAAGGCCGGCACCGGCTGCGGCAGTTGCGTCAAGGTCATCGGCCAGCTGCTCCCGCAGAGCCAGGACAAGGGCCTGTGCGGCTGCTTCTCGTACACCCGCAGCGAGTTGTACGAGATCGTCCGCACCCTGGGAATCACCTCGTACGCCGAGCTGCTCGACTCCCACGGCCGTGAGGCGGCGCGCGGGGGCGACGGCTGCGAGGTCTGCAAGCCGACGGTCGGTTCGGTCATCGCCTCGCTGGCGCCGACGGTCGGTGCGAGCGGCTACGTCCTGGACGGCGAGCAGGCGGCCCTGCAGGACACCAACGACCACTTCCTGGCCAACCTCCAGCGCAACGGCTCCTACTCGATCGTGCCGCGCATCCCCGGCGGCGAGATCACCCCGGAGAAGCTGATCGTGATCGGCGAGGTGGCCCGGGACTTCGGTCTCTACACCAAGATCACCGGCGGCCAGCGGATCGACCTGTTCGGCGCCCGCGTCGACCAGCTGCCGCTGATCTGGACCCGGCTGGTCGACGCGGGCTTCGAGTCGGGGCACGCGTACGGGAAGTCGCTGCGGACGGTCAAGTCCTGCGTGGGGCAGACCTGGTGCCGCTACGGCGTGCAGGACTCGGTGAAGATGGCGATCGACCTGGAGCTGCGCTACCGGGGTCTGCGCTCCCCGCACAAGCTGAAGTCGGCGGTCTCCGGATGCGCCCGTGAATGCGCCGAGGCCCGCGGCAAGGACTTCGGGATCATCGCCACCGCCCAGGGCTGGAACCTGTACGTGGGCGGCAACGGCGGCGCCACCCCGCGCCACGCGGACCTGCTGGCCCAGGACCTGTCCGACGCCGAACTGGTCCGCCTCATCGACCGGTTCCTGATGTTCTACATCCGCACGGCGGACCGGCTGGAGCGCACCTCGACCTGGCTGGACCGTATCGACGGCGGCCTGGAGCACGTACGGGACGTCGTCGTCCACGACTCGCTGGGGCTCTGCGACGAGCTGGAGCGGCTGATGGCCGACCACATCCGCGGTTACCGCGACGAGTGGGCCGAGACCATCAACGACCCGGAGCGGCTGCGCCGCTTCGTCACCTTCGTCAACGCACCCGACGCGCCCGACCCGTCGGTGAAGTTCGTCCCGGAACGCGACCAGGTCAAGCCCGACCTGGACATCCTCGCGGGCCCGGTTCTCGCCATCCGCACTCTTGAAGGGACCGCCTCCTGATGACGACCCAGACGATGGAGACCGCGCAGGACACCCGGGTCATCCGGCTCGCCGCCGGGGACGACTGGCTCACGGTCTGCGACCGTTCGCTGCTGACGCCGGGCCGCGGAGTCGCCGCACTCCTCCCGGACGGCCGGCAGGTCGCACTGTTCGTGGACCGGGCGGGGCGTACGTACGCGATCGACAACCGCGACCCGTTCACCGGTGCGTACGTCCTCTCGCGCGGGCTGGTCGGATCGCAGGGCGGGCAGCCGTTCGTCGCCTCCCCGCTGCTGAAGCAGCGCTTCGACCTGGCGACGGGCGCCTGCCTGGACGACGACGAGGTCTCGGTGCCGGTCTTCGAAGTCCGCGCGGACTGATCCCGGCCCGTTCACCGCCTGTTGACGCTCCGTCAACTGCGTCCCTCTACTGTCCTGACGTTCGACCCGCCGGGCCGACCGGACCGGCGGGCCCTCACGTCACCCGTGGAGTGATCGTGGAACGTCGGACCTTCTTGCGCACAGCGGTGATCGGCGGCTCGGCGGCCGCCTTCGGCGGCACCCTGTGGCGGGGTGCCGCCTTCGCCGGCCCCGCCCAGCCGGCCACCGGCCCGTACGGCGCGCTGCAGGCGGCCAACGGCAACGGCATCCTGCTGCCGGCCGGCTTCTCCAGCAGAATCATCGCCCGCTCGGGGCAGACCGTCCCCGGCACCTCGTACGCCTGGCACAGCGCACCCGACGGGGGCGCCACGTTCGCCGACGGCAGCGGCTGGATCTACGTCTCCAACGCCGAGGTCTCGGCCGGCAGCGGCGGCGGGGCGAGCGCGGTGCGCTTCAACTCCTCCGGAACCGTCACCTCCGCCTCCCGGATCCTGTCCGGCACCGACAACAACTGCGCGGGCGGCCGCACCCCGTGGAACACCTGGCTGTCCTGCGAGGAGGTCAGCCGCGGTTTCGTCTACGAGACGGACCCCTGGGGCGTGAACGCGGCAGTGCAGCGCCCCGCGCTGGGCCGCTTCAAGCACGAGGCTGCGGCGGCCGACCCGGACCACGGGTACGTCTACCTCACCGAGGACGAGACGGACGGCCGCTTCTACCGCTTCCGCCCCACCACCTGGGGCAACCTGTCCACCGGGACCCTCCAGGTCCTGGTGGCGGGCACCGGCACCTCGGGCCCGGTGACCTGGTCGACGGTCCCCGACCCGGACGGCTCGCCCACCCTGACCCGCTACCAGGTCTCCGGCGCCAAGGTGTTCAACGGCGGCGAGGGCTGCTTCTACGCGGCGGGCACCTGCTGGTTCACCACCAAGGGCGACAACCGGGTGTGGGCGTACGACGCGAACGTGTCCAGCATCTCGCTCGTCTACGACGACTCACTGGTCACCGGCGGCAGCGCCCCGCTGACCGGCGTCGACAACGTCACCCGGTCCGCGTCGGGAGACCTGTACGTCGCCGAGGACGGCGGCAACATGGAGATCTGCCTGATCACCCCGGACGACACCGTCGCCCCGTTCCTGCGGATCAGCGGCCAGTCCGGCTCGGAGATCACCGGCCCCGCGTTCTCCCCGGACGGCACGCGGCTCTACTTCTCCTCGCAGCGCGGGACGAGCGGCAGCTCGTCCGGCGGCATCACGTACGAGGTCACGGGGCCGTTCCGCAGCTGAGCGGGGCCCCGGCCGCGCGGCGCCCCTACCGGTGCCGCGCGGCCGTCTCCCCCGCCGTCAGGCCGGCCGGCCGCCGGCTTCGACGGCCTCCGGATCCATCCACACGACCTCCCAGATGTGGTGGTCCGGGTCCTGGAAGGACCGGCCGTACATGAAGCCGAGGTCCTGGGTCTCGTTGGCGGGCGATCCTCCGGAGGCGAGCGCCGTGTCCACCAGCTCGTCCACCTTCTGGCGGCTCTCGGCGCTCAGCGCCAGAATCACCTCGGTGGACTTGGAGGCGTCCGCGATCTCCTTCTTGGTGAAGTCCTTGAAGCGCGGCTCCTCCAGGAGCATGGCGAAGATGGTGTCGCTGATGACGAGACAGGCGGTGTGCTCGTCGCTGAACTGCGGGTTGAAGGAGTATCCGAGCTTGCCGAAGAAGCCCTTGGTCGTCTCGATGTTCTTGACCGGCAGGTTCACGAAAATCATCTGAGGCATGGCCGTACCGCTCTCTCGATGGTGTCCCTTGTGCGTTTCCCGAACGCGTTACGACAGGTAGACGCCGGGGCCACCGGGAACTCATCGGCACCGGACGAAAAATCCTTCCCGCGCGGCGCCGGACGGAAAACCTCGTCGGCACGGGGGAGGCAGCGGCTCAGGACACGGCGAGCGGCGCGCCGCCCCTCAGCAACGAGCCGCCGAGCGGGGTGAGGGTGTGCAGGACCGAGCTGCCGTGGCGCAGGGTGTGGACCAGGCCCGCCTCGCGCAGCACGCTGGCGTGCTGGCTCGCCGAGGCGAGGGAGACGCCCGCCCGGCGGGCGAGCTCGCTGGTCGTGCAGCCGTCGCCGATGACCTTCAGGACCGTCGACCGGGTGTTCCCGAGCAGCCGGCCGAGCCACGGGCCCGGTTCGGCGAAGACCGGGGCGGCGGCGTGGGTCACCGGGTAGACGAGCACCGGCGGGAGCGTCGGGTCGCGGTAGACGACCGGGGTGCCCCGGCAGAAGAAGGACGGCTGGAGGAGCAGGCCGCGTCCGTCCAGGTGCAGTTCGCGGTCGACCGGGTAGTCCGCCTCCAGCACGGGCGCCCGCCAGCGGATCACCGGCGGGAGCGAGGCCAGCAACTCGTCGGCGCCGCCGTCCAGGAGGGCCCGGCCGCGGACCGCGCGGTCGGCCTCGATGCGGGCCTGGATGTGCGGCCAGTAGGGCTCGACCGCGGCCCGGTGGTAGGCGCGCAGGACCCCGATGAGCCTACCGAGGGGCTCGGCGCGCCCCTCCCCCAGCGTGTCCAGCGCCACCGGCCGGATCATCTGCCGGACGGCACCGCGGCCGCCGGCCGCCTCCTGGGCGCCCAGCACCGCCAGTTCGGCCCGCAGCCGCTCGGGCGGGGTGTCGCGCAGGGCCTCCATTCCGGTGGTGAAGTCCATCGGTTCGGCGCCTTCCTGAGAAGGCGTCAGGAAGTCCGGGAAATAGCCGCGCGGTGGAACCACGGCAGACAGCAGACGTACTTCATTGTTCAACCGTGGTCGGGTTTCGGAGCGCCATTTCCCGAACACCGTGGAACCCCGCCGGTCTCTCAGCCGGTGAAAGCTGAGAATGGTCTCCCATAATGCGTCCGGCCCGGTGGCCATCCGCACCTTGGAAAGGTCCCATCCGGAGACATGGATACGCAGCACCGAACCCCCACCCCTTGCACCTGCAATTACCCCCGCGCAAGAGTATGCGAAGGGTAACTACACGTCACCACGGGGTTTCGGCCAGAGGTGAAACGTCTCGCCCCGAACCACCGTCACCCGAAAGGCTGTACGACGTCGGGTGCGATTCCGGAACCACCGGAGGAGCGGGTGAAGGCCGTGGGGGGTTTTGCCCGCTCGGCGGCGGTCGGTGACGGTGCGGCTCCGCGCTCGATGGGGGTAAGCCGGGTGCGGTCCGGGGATGGGGATCCCCGGACCGCACCCCGGTCCGTTACGGACCCATCTCTTTGCGCATTAAACGAAGCAATGAATAATCGCACCCCCGTAGAAAGCGCTCACATTCCGGCGTCCGGCCCTGGGGGCGCGGCATCCGCACAGTGCCCCGCGCACATGACAAAGCGGCGGCACCCCCGCACAGGGTGCCGCCGCCTTCGGGAATTCCGCGGCCGCCGCCGGACCGATGAGGGTCGTCCGGTCCGGCGGCAGCCGGCGGAATCAGTGGCTCCGCCGCGTCATCGGCTGTCGCTGCCCCGCGACTCCGCAGCCGCCCGGCCGGCCTCCAGCCGGGCCACCGGAATGCGGAACGGTGAGCAGGAGACGTAGTCCAGGCCCACCTCGTGGAAGAAGTGCACCGACTCCGGGTCGCCACCGTGCTCGCCGCAGACGCCGAGCTTCAGGTCGGGACGCGTGGCCTTGCCGGCCGCGACCGCGCTGCGTACCAGCGCCCCCACGCCGTCCCTGTCGATCGTCTCGAACGGGGAGACCCCGAAGATGCCCTTCTCCAGGTACGCGGTGAAGAACGAGGCCTCCACGTCGTCACGGGAGAAGCCCCACACCGTCTGGGTCAGGTCGTTGGTGCCGAAGGAGAAGAACTCCGCCGCCTCGGCGATCTGGCCGGCGGTCAGCGCGGCGCGCGGCAGCTCGATCATCGTGCCGATCTTCAGCTTGAGGTTCGTGCCCGTGGCGGCCTGGACCTCGGCGATGACCCGGTCGGCCTCCTCGCGGACGATCTCCAGCTCCTGGACCGTACCGACGAGCGGGATCATGATCTCCGCGCGCGGGTCGCCCTTGGCGTTCTTGCGCTCGGCGGCGGCCTCGGCGATCGCCCGCACCTGCATGGCGAACAGACCGGGGATGACCAGGCCGAGCCGGACCCCGCGCAGACCGAGCATCGGGTTCTGCTCGTGCAGCTTGTGCACGGCCTGCAGCAGCCGCAGGTCGTTCTCGTTGGCGTCCTTGCGGGACTCGGCGAGCGCGACGCGGACCGAGAGTTCGGTGATGTCGGGCAGGAACTCGTGCAGCGGCGGGTCCAGCAGCCGTACGGTGACGGGCAGTCCGTCCATCGCCTCGAAGAGCTCGATGAAGTCGGCCTTCTGGAGCGGAAGCAGCTCCTCCAGGGCCGTCTCGCGCTCCTGGTCGGTGTCGGCCAGGATCAGCTTCTCGACCATCTCGCGGCGCTCGCCGAGGAACATGTGCTCGGTGCGGCACAGCCCGATGCCCTGGGCGCCGAAGCGACGGGCCCGCAGGGCGTCCTCTGCGTTGTCCGCGTTGGCCCGCACCCGCAGTCGGCGCACCCGGTCCGCGTACGCCATGATCCGGTGCACGGCGGCGACCAGCTCGTCGGCGTCGTCGGCGCCCGCGTGCATCCGGCCCTCGAAGTACTCGACGACCGGCGACGGTACGACGGGTACCTCACCGAGGTACACCTTGCCGGTCGAGCCGTCGATGGAGACGACGTCGCCCTCCTCGATGACCTGCCCGCCCACCGTCATCCGGCGGCGCTTGGTGTCGACCTCCAGGTCCTCGGCGCCGCAGACACAGGTCTTGCCCATGCCGCGGGCGACGACGGCCGCGTGCGAGGTCTTGCCGCCGCGCGAGGTCAGGATGCCCTCGGCGGCGATCATGCCGTCGAGGTCGTCCGGGTTGGTCTCGCGGCGGATGAGGATGACCTTCTCGCCGGAACGGGACCACTTGACCGCGGTGTACGAGTCGAAGACGGCCTTGCCGACCGCGGCGCCCGGCGAAGCGGCGATGCCGCGGCCCAGCCGCTCCGTCTTCGCTTCGTCGTCGAAGCGCGGGAACATCAGCTGCGCGAGCTGCGCGCCGTTGACGCGCTGGAGCGCCTCGGCCTCGTCGATGAGTCCCTGGTCGACGAGCTGGGTGGCGATCCGGAAGGCGGCACCGGCGGTGCGCTTGCCCACCCGGGTCTGGAGCATCCACAGCTGGCCGCGCTCGATGGTGAACTCGATGTCGCAGAGGTCCTTGTAGTGGGTCTCCAGCGTCTCCATGATCTGCATCAGCTGGTCGTACGACTTCTTGTCGATCGACTCCAGCTCGGCGAGCGGCACGGTGTTGCGGATGCCCGCGACGACGTCCTCGCCCTGCGCGTTCTGCAGGTAGTCGCCGTACACGCCCTGGTGGCCGCTGGCGGGGTCACGGGTGAACGCGACACCGGTACCGGAGTCCGGGCCGAGGTTGCCGAAGACCATGGAGCAGACGTTGACCGCGGTGCCGAGGTCGCCGGGGATGCGCTCCTGGCGGCGGTAGAGCTTGGCCCGGTCGGTGTTCCACGAGTCGAAGACCGCCTTTATGGCCAGGTCCATCTGCTCGCGCGGGTCCTGCGGGAAGTCCCGTCCGGCGTCCCGCGTGACGATCTTCTTGAACTGCTTGACCAGCTTCTTCAGATCGCCCGCGTCGAGATCCACGTCGACGGTGACGCCCTTGGCCTGCTTCGCGGCCTCCAGCGCCTCCTCGAAGAGGTCGCCGTCGACGCCGAGGACGGTCTTGCCGAACATCTGGATCAGGCGGCGGTACGAGTCCCACGCGAACCGCTCGTCGCCGGACTGGGCGACGAGGCCGACGACGGAGGCGTCGGAGAGGCCGATGTTGAGAACCGTGTCCATCATGCCGGGCATCGAGAACTTGGCGCCGGAGCGGACGGACACCAGCAGCGGGTCGTCGGCCTGGCCGAGCTTCTTGCCCATCCGCGCCTCAAGGGCGTCGAGGTGCGCACTCACCTCGTCGCGCAGGGCGGCCGGCTCGTCGCCGCTGTCGAGGTAGACCTTGCACGCCTCGGTGGTGATGGTGAAACCCGGAGGGACGGGAAGCCCGAGGTTGGTCATCTCGGCGAGGTTGGCACCCTTCCCGCCGAGAAGGTCCTTCAGTTCCTTGTTGCCCTCGGTGAAGTCGTAGACGAACTTCTGAAGGTCTTCGTTTTCCGACACGGGTCTCGACTCCTCGACGACGCGGTGGCTGCCCTGACGGCGAGGAACATACCCAGATCGAAGGTGTCTCGGTACGTCCACTTGCCCGTCATGCGGCCTCAACCACCCGTCCGCCAGCAGATCGAAAGTGACCGCACGGGTGAGCCGTTCGATCGCCCGTATTCAAGACTTGTACGCATCACTACGGAACGCCCTCCTGCCGCACAGATTTCGTCACCGTGCGTAGGGATGGCACCGATCGATCAAACCGAAGCCATCTGGCACCCAGTGCCATCATTTGAGAAGTGCACCCCGTTCACTTGCGCTCAAATGAGCGTCACGCGTCTCAAGGTGGCGAGAATCACGCCGGGGCGGCCGCTCAGATGTCACCATCCGGACGCCCTCCAGGTGGCTCCCGGTGGCTCTCTGCTCACACAGCGGAAGCTAAACGCATCACGGAGCCACGCCAGGCGTCACTTCTCGGCCCGATCGGCCGATTCTCGCGGGATAATGCGCTCACATGAGCGTGGGCTCCGCGAGGGCACCGAGTGCCCTCACGGAGAGGCGCTCGTCAGCCGCCCGACGTGTCCAGTTCCGCGTCCGCGCCGACGCCCGCGCAGTCGTACGGGTCCTTCAGCCAGCCGTCCGGGAGCACCACCCGGTTGTTGCCCGAGGTGCGTCCGCGCGGACCGTCGGCGCCGTCCGGCCACGGCTGGTCCAGCTCCAGCTCCTGCAGCTGGGAGCCGAGCTCCTCGAGCGACGAGGTGATCGCCAGCCTCTTGCGCATCTCGGAGCCGACCGCGAAACCCTTCAGGTACCAGGCCACGTGCTTGCGGAAGTCGATCACGCCGCGGGTCTCGTCGCCGATCCACTCCCCCAACAGCGTCGCGTGCCGCAGCATGACGTCCGCGACGGTCCGCAGGGAGGGCGCCTGCCGCGTCCCCGTACCCTCGAACGCGCTCACCAGGTCGCCGAAGAGCCAGGGGCGGCCCAGGCAGCCGCGGCCCACGACCACGCCGTCGCAGCCGGTCTCGCGCATCATCCGCAGGGCGTCGTCCGCACACCAGATGTCACCGTTGCCGAGGACGGGGATCTCCGGAACGTGTTCCTTGAGCCGGGCGATGGCGTCCCAGTCGGCGGTGCCTCCGTAGTGCTGCGCCGTCGTCCTGCCGTGCAGGGCGACGGCCGTCACGCCCTCCTCGACGGCGATGCGGCCGGCGTCGAGGAACGTGAGGTGGTCGTCGTCGATGCCCTTGCGCATCTTGATGGTGACGGGCAGGTCACCGGCGCACGAGACGGCCTGCTTGAGGATCGCGCGCAGCAGCGGCCGCTTGTACGGGAGCGCCGAGCCGCCGCCCTTGCGGGTGACCTTGGGGACCGGGCAGCCGAAGTTCAGGTCGATGTGGTCGGCGAGGTTCTCGTCGACGATCATGCGGACGGCCTTGCCGACCGTGACCGGGTCGACTCCGTACAGCTGGATCGAGCGCGGGGTCTCGCTCGCGTCGAAGTGGATGAGCTGCATGGTCTTCTCATTGCGCTCGACCAGGGCCCGCGTCGTGATCATCTCGCTGACGAACAGCCCCTTGCCGCCCGAGAACTCCCGGCACAGGGTTCGGAAGGGCGCGTTGGTGATGCCGGCCATGGGGGCCAGGACCACCGGCGGCTGCACGGTGTGCGGGCCGATGCGGAGCAGCTGGGGCGAGGGGGCGAGCGTGGTCATTCCCCCATTGTCGCGTACGCGGGGAACTGCTCCGGTGGCGGCGGGGACGGGCCGGGCGGCGCGGGCCGCGGCCGGGGCCCTGTTGCGGGGTCCCCGCTGTCGGACCCCGCACGTAGCGTGAGGGGGACGGTACCGAATCAGCGAACGAGGGAACGACACTCATGAATTCCGCCCGCTCCACCCGCATCGCCCGCCCCTTAGGCCCGAGCGCGCCGACGGCATCGGCCGCCCGAACGGCCCCCACCCGCCGCGCCCTGCTCTCACTGGGCACCGCAGGGGCGGCCGGTGCGCTGCTCGCCGCCGCCGCGGGTCCCTCCCGGGCCGCCGCGCGGACACCCGGGCCCGGATCCGCGGGCGTCCAGCTGCGCGAGCTGGAACGCGTCCATGGCGCCCGCGTCGGCGCGTTCGCGTACAACCTGGCCACCGGGGCCGCCGTCCGCCACCGGGCCGATGAGCTCTTCCCCGTGCTCTCCACGTTCAAGACGCTCGCCGCGGCAGCCGTGCTGAGGGACCTGGACCGGGAGGGCGAGGTGCTCGGCCGGCTCGTCCGCTACACGAAGGCGGACTGCGTGGTCGATTCGCCGTTCACCGACACACCGGAACACATCGCGAGCGGGCTGACCGTCGCCCAGCTCTGCGACGCGGCCATCTGCGACAGCGACAACACCGCAGGCAATCTGCTGCTGCGCGAGCTCGGCAGCCCGGGGGCGATCACTCGTTTCAGCCGCTCGATCGGTGATCCGACGACACGGCTCGACCGCTGGGAGCCGGACCTCAATTCGGCCGAGCCCGGGCGGCGCACGGACACCACCACGCCTGCCGCCATCGCGCACGACTACGCCCGGCTCGTACTCGGGGACGTGCTGGAACCGGGTGACCGCGAGCGGCTGACCGGCTGGCTGCTGAACTGCCGGACCAGCGGGACCCGTTTCCGGACCGGGCTGCCGCCGGAGTGGACGGTCGCGGACAAGACCGGCGGCGGATCGTACGGCAGCTGCAACGACGTGGGCATCGCCTGGACTCCGGACGGGACCCCGGTGGTGCTGGCCGTGCTGACGACCAAGCCGGACGGGGACGCGGGGGCGGCCGGGGACCATCCGCTGGTGGCCGGCGCCGCCCGGATACTGGCAGCGGAAGTCGTTAGTTAGGCGTACTATCCATGAATGCCTGAGCTCAGCCACCGGCGACGGATGCTCGTACTGGCGATCTGCTGCATGAGCCTCCTGCTCGTCAGCCTCGACGTCACCGTCCTCAACGTCGCTCTGCCCGCCATGCGCCAGGACCTCGACGCGAGCGTCGCAGGGATGCAGTGGACGATCGACGCGTACACGCTCGTCCTTGCCTCCCTGCTGATGCTCGCGGGGTCCACCGCCGACCGGATCGGCCGGCGCAAGGTCTTCATGGCCGGTCTCGTCCTGTTCACCCTGGGCTCGGCGCTCTGCTCGCTGGCACCCAGCCTGGAGATGCTCATCGCGTTCCGGATGGTGCAGGCCGTCGGTGGCTCGATGCTCAACCCCGTGGCGATGTCGATCATCACCAACACCTTCACCGACCCCCGCGAGCGCGCCCGCGCGATCGGTGTGTGGGGCGGGGTCGTCGGCGTCTCGATGGCCGCGGGCCCCGTGGTCGGCGGCGCCTTGGTCGACTCGGTCGGCTGGCGGTCGATCTTCTGGATCAACCTGCCGGTCGGCATCGCCGCCTTGCTGCTGACCTGGCGGTACGTCCCCGAGTCCCGTGCCCCGAAGGCACGCCGCCCGGACCCCGTCGGCCAGCTGCTGGTGATCACGCTGCTGGGCTCGCTGACGTACGCGATCATCGAGGCGCCGCAGAAGGGCTGGACCTCGGCGGAGATCCTGCTCCTCGCCACGCTCGCGGCAGCCTCGCTCATCGGCCTGCTGGTGTACGAGCCCCGGCGCACCGACCCGCTGATCGACCTGCGGTTCTTCCGCAGCATCCCCTTCAGCGGGGCCACCGTCATCGCGGTCAGTGCCTTCGCCGCCCTCGGCGGCTTCCTCTTCGTCAACACGCTCTATCTGCAGGACGTGCGGGGCCTGAGCGCGCTCACCGCGGGCCTCTACATGCTGCCGATGGCGACGGTGGTCTGTGTGCTGTCACCCCTGTCGGGCCGGCTCGTCGCCAGCCGCGGACCGCGCATCCCGCTGCTCGTCGCCGGTGTCGCGATGGCGGTGAGCGGGCTGATGTTCGCGGCGTTCGACGCGGAGACCGGCACCGCGTCGATGTTCACCGCGTACGTGCTGTTCGGTCTGGGCTTCGGCGCGGTGAACGCGCCGATCACCAACACCGCCGTCTCCGGGATGCCACGCGCCCAGGCGGGCGTGGCCGCGGCGATCGCCTCGACCAGCCGCCAGATCGGGCAGACGCTGGGCGTCGCCGTGATCGGGGCGGTCCTTGCGGCGGGGGTGACCGGCTCCTCGCACGGCAGCGGGCAGGCGGGCGACTTCGTCGAGGCCGGCAGGACCGCCTGGTGGATCATCACCGGCTGCGGGGTGTGCGTCCTGCTGGTCGGCGCGCTGAGCAGCGGGCGCTGGGCCCGCGGCACCGCCCGCCGGACCGCGGAACGGCTGGAGGAGTCTGCGGCCGTGGTCCCGTCCGGCGCTCCCGCGGGTCAGTCCTCCTCGGCGAGCACCAGGGCCTGAAGCCGCTCCAGCCGCTCGCGGGTCTCCTCGTCGCACGGCACGTACGTCACCAGCCTCGGTCCGGCGGACGGGCCGAGCCAGAGGTCTGTGGTCTCCACCCGGAGCAGCCCGACCAGGGCGTTGCGGAAGACCTTGGACCGGCCACCGGCCCCCAGGACCTCGTGCCGCGCCCAGATCTCCCGGAATTCCGGCGACGCCGCTTCCAGCCGCTCGCGCAGCTCCTTCCAGGAGGGTTCGGCGAGGTGTTCCGCCATCGCTGCCCGGAATTTGGCGGTCAGGAGACGGGCCACCTCGTCGATGTCGATCATCGAGGATCGCCACTGTTCGTTCGTGTAGGCCAGCAGCATGATGTTGCGGTCCTCGGGAGCGACGGCGTCCATGTCGCAGAGCAGCCGGCCGTAGGTGCGGTTGTGGGCGAGGACGTCGTACCGGCTGTTCTGTACGCAGGCCGGCACCGGTTCCAGCTGCCGCAGCAAGATGCGCAGGGCCGGGGTGATGCTCGGGCACTCCGTGCCGGGCGCCGGGTCGATGGCGGCGGCGAGGGAGAAGAGGTGGGTGCGCTCGCTGCGGTCCAGGAGCAGGGCGCGGGCGAGCGCGTCGAGGACCTGGGGCGAGACCTGGATGTCACGCGCCTGTTCGAGCCAGGTGTACCAGGTGACGCCGACGGCGGAGAGCTGGGCGACCTCCTCACGGCGCAGCCCCGGGGTGCGCCGGCGGCGGCCCCGGACCAGCCCCACCTGCTCGGGGGTGATCCGCTCCCGGCGGCTGCGCAGGAAGTCCGCGAGCTCGTGGCGCCGGATCTCGGGTTCGGGCGGGTCGGGGAGCTCCCGTTGGGGCTCGGGGGCCTCCGGGATCCGGACCGCTTCGAGGTCCTTCCGCGCTGCCGTCACCATCGTCGTCATGCCTCCAGGTTGCGGGACCGTCCGATGCCGTGCCAGGTGCTGCTGATACCAGGATAAGGACACTCTGGTACCAGGCTCCGAGAAGAGCGATCGTCGGTTCCGTGAGTGAATCCTCTGTACGGCCGAAGACACACGCCGCCACCGCCCCCGTGGTGCGGCACGACCATCCGGCCCCGGTGCTCGGCGCGCTGGGGCTGTTCACCGTGCTGCTGGGTGCGGCCCTCCCCCTGATCGACTTCTTCATCGTCAACGTCGCCCTGCCCACCATCGACCACGACCTGGCCGCGGGTCCCGCGCTGCTGGAACTGGTCGTCGCGGGCTATGGGCTCTCGTACGCCGTCCTGCTCGTCCTCGGCGGCCGGCTCGGCGACATGGCCGGCCGGCGCCGGCTCTTCCTGCTGGGCATCGCCGCGTTCGGGCTCACCTCACTGGCCTGCGGACTCGCCCCGAACGCCTGGACGCTGGTCGGGGCACGGGTGGCCCAGGGTGCCGCGGCGGCGCTGATGCTGCCGCAGGTGCTCGCCACCATCCAGGCGGCCACCTCGGGGCACCGGCGGGCCCGGGCGATGAGCCTGTACGGGGCCACGGCCGGGCTCTCCATGGTCGCGGGCCAGATCCTGGGCGGGGTGCTGGTCGCCGCGGCGCCGCTGTCGTCGGTGTTCGGCGAGAGCGCGGGGTGGCGCTCGGTGTTCCTGGTCAACGTTCCGGTGGCGGCCGTCGGGCTGTTCCTGGCGGCCCGCGCGGTGCCGGAGACCCGTTCGGAGCGGCCGGCGCCCATCGACGTGCCGGGCACGCTGCTGCTCGCCGTGTCCCTGTTGACGCTGCTGGCCCCGCTCACCGAGGGGCGGGCCGCGGGCTGGCCGCTGTGGACCTGGGTGTCGCTGGCGCTGTTCCCGTTCGCCGCGGTCGCCTTCTACCGGGTGGAGCGGCGGGCCGACCGGCGCGGACTGGTTCCGCTGGTCCCGCCGAGCCTGTTGCGGCTCGACTCGCTGCGGCGCGGGCTGGCGCTGGTGGTGCCGTTCTCGGTCGGCTTCGGCGGCTTCATGTTCGTTATCGCCGTGGCGCTCCAGCAGGGCCTGAAGCTGGGTCCGGCCGCTTCGGGCCTGTCGATGGCCCCGATGGCGGCGGCCTTCTTCGCAGCCTCGCTGGCCGGTCCGCGGCTGGTGCGGCGGTACGGCAGCCGGGTCGTGACGGCCGGCGGACTGATCCAGGCGGCAGGCGTCGTCGTGCTCGCTCTCACGGTGTGGCGCGGCTGGTCGGGCCTGGGGCTGCCGGGGCTGATTCCGGGGATGGCGATCGCCGGCCTCGGTCAGGGCCTGCAACTGCCCGTCCTCTTCCGCATCGTGCTGTCCGACGTGCCGCCGGAGCGGGCCGGTGTGGGCGGCGGTGTCATGACGACGACCCAGCAGGCGGCGCTGGCGCTGGGCGTGGCGACGCTCGGCTCGCTGTTCCTGGCCCTGGCGCCGGGCTCGGGCATGCGGGACGCGCTGATCGTGACGCTGCTGGTCCAGCTGGCGGCTGTCGCCCTGACGACCCTGCTGAGCCTGCGGCTGCCGCGCAGCGTGGCGTGAGAGCGGGGCGCCGGTACCGGTGCGGGCCCGGAACACCTCGGATTCCTGAGGTGTTCCGGGCCCGCGGTCGTACGGGTGGTGCGAACTGCCCTCCGTGAGGAGGCGTCAGCTCTGTGCGGGCGCTTCCTGCTCCGGGGCGTCCTGCTCGGCGGGGGCGGCGGCCGCGGCGTCCGACGGCTCGGTTCCGGCGGCGCGCTCGCGCATCCTGCGCAGCAGTTCCGCCTTCTGCTCGGCGGCCGTCCTGCGGTTGGCGTCGCGCTCGGGGCCTGCGCCCTGCTGCTCGGCGCGGGACACCTTCTTGCGCTGTCCGCCGACGCCGAGAAGGTTGTTACGGCTCTTGGCCACGGGGTTCTCCCATTAGTGGTGAAAGTGAGGTCTGAGAAGACCCTGGATCGGTCCGGTGGGCGGCGGGTGGTCGGACCCGCCGCGCTCTCACTCGTAGATCTGGAAGAACGAAGACATGGCCGAACGGTACCCCGCCCCCATCGGCCGCGGCACCGCGTTTTCTCCCGGTCGGGCGAAGCGCCTACGTCGCCGTCGGGTCGACCGTTGCCTGGTGGGCCTCGGCGAGGTGTTCCTCGGCCTTGAGCCAGGGCAGGAACTGCACCGCCCTGCGCCAGTCGCAGGTGTCGCAGCTCAGCTGCCGCTGCACCCCCGACTTCCGCACGTGAACGACGTGTTCACGGCCGTGCTGGTCCCATCTGCTGACCTTGCTCGTGGTCATGGACGGCATCCGGGCCTCCTGAGGGCGAGTGTGCCCAGTGTGCACGAAGCCCCCGGTTCCGTACGGGGAACCGGGGGCTTCGTACAACGGGTACAGCGGGTACAGCAGGTACAACGGGTACAGACAGGTGCGACGCGTCAGCAGCCGAGCAGGCGGGCGCCGAGGTACGCCTGGATCTGGTCCAGCGAGACGCGCTCCTGCTTCATGGTGTCGCGCTCGCGCACCGTCACCGCGTTGTCGTCGAGGGTGTCGAAGTCGACGGTGACGCAGAACGGCGTGCCGATCTCGTCCTGGCGACGGTAGCGGCGGCCGATGGCGCCCGCGTCGTCGAACTCGATGTTCCAGTTCTGCCGCAGGTCGGCCGCGAGGCCCTTGGCCTTCGGCGAGAGCTGCGGGTTGCGGGACAGCGGCAGGACCGCGACCTTGACCGGCGCCAGGCGCGGGTCGAGGCGCATCACGGTGCGCTTCTCCATGACGCCCTTGGCGTTGGGCGCCTCGTCCTCGATGTAGGCGTCCAGCAGGAAGGCGAGCATCGAACGGCCGACACCGGCCGCGGGCTCGATGACGTAGGGGGTCCAGCGCTCGCCGGCCTCCTGGTCGTAGAACTGCAGGTCCGTGCCGGAGGCCTTGGAGTGCGCCTTCAGGTCGTAGTCCGTGCGGTTGGCGACGCCCTCCAGCTCGCCCCACTCGCTGCCGCCGAAGCGGAAGCGGTACTCGATGTCAGCGGTGCGCTTGGAGTAGTGGGAGAGCTTCTCCTTCGGGTGCTCGAACCACCGCATGTTCTCCTCGCGCAGGCCCAGGCCGGTGTACCAGTTCCAGCGCTGCTCCATCCAGTACTCCTGCCACTGCTCGTCCTCGCCCGGCTTGACGAAGAACTCCATCTCCATCTGCTCGAACTCGCGCGTGCGGAAGATGAAGTTGCCCGGAGTGATCTCGTTCCGGAAGGACTTGCCCATCTGCGCGATGCCGAACGGCGGCTTCTTGCGCGAGGTCTGCTGCACCTGGCCGAAGTTGGTGAAGATGCCCTGGGCCGTCTCGGGGCGCAGGTAGGCGACCGAGCCGGAGTCCTGGGTCGGGCCGAGGTGCGTCGAGAGCAGGCCGGAGAACTGCTTGGGCTCGGTGAAGGTGCCCTTGTTACCGCAGTTGGGGCAGTTGAGGTCGGCGAGGCCGTTGACCGGCGGCTTGCCGTGCTTCTCCTCGTACGCCTCCTCCAGGTGGTCCGCGCGGTAGCGCTTGTGGCAGGAGGTGCACTCGGTCAGCGGGTCGGAGAACGTGGCGACGTGACCGGAGGCCACCCACACCTCGGGGGCCAGGATGACCGACGAGTCGAGTCCGACCACGTCCTCGCGCGAAGTGACCATGTAGCGCCACCACTGGCGCTTGAGGTTCTCCTTGAGCTCAACGCCCAGCGGCCCGTAGTCCCAGGCGGCACGCTGACCACCGTAGATCTCACTGCACGGGAAAACGAAGCCACGGCGCTTGCTCAGGCTGACGATGGAGTCGATCTTGTCGGCGGCCACGGTGCTCTCTTCATTACGACGACGAAATGGGACAAGGGCGGCGCGAAGCGCCTCGGTGGGGGGTGGTGGTCAGGAGACGGGTGCGCGAATACCTCAGATTACCGGCGGGCACGCCCCTTCGATCAAATCGGTATCGGTCCAGCCCGTCGAGAAGCCCCCCGAGCGGCCCGCCGCGAGGACGGCCCGGGGGCCTTGTTGACAATCGTTTCCACTTTTGTTGAAAATGACTGTCATGAACGTACGCCGCCTCATACCCACGACCGCCGTCGCCGGAGCAGTCATACTCGGCCTCACCGCGCTCTCTGCCTGCTCCACGTCCGACGCAGCCGACCGCAAGAACGGCGACAAGCTGAACGTGGTGGCGTCGTTCTATCCGATGCAGTTCCTCGCCGAGCAGATCGGCGGAAACCACGTCTCCGTCTCCACGCTGACCAAGCCGGGCGTGGAACCGCACGACCTGGAGCTCAGCCCGCGGGAGGTCGGTGGTCTCAGCGACGCCGACTACATCCTCTATCTCAAGGGCCTCCAGCCCGCCGTCGACGACGCGATCAAGCTCTCCGAGTCCGAGCACACCGTCGACGCCGCGGGGCTCACCACGCTGGAGGACCACGGCGCCGAGGTCGGCGGCGAGGACCACGCCCACGAGCACGAGGGCGACGAAGCCGGCGCCGACCCGCACATCTGGCTGGACCCGGTGAAGTACGCCCAGGTCGCCAAGGGGGTCGGCAAGTCCCTGGAGAAGACCGACCCGGACCACGCCGCGGACTACCGCAAGAACACCGATGCCCTGGTCACCAAGCTCGACGCGCTCAACACCGCGTACGAGAACGGGCTGAGGAACACCGCCACCAAGACGTTCATCACCACCCACTCCGCCTTCGGGTACCTAGCCGAGCGCTACGGCCTCACCCAGGAGGGCATCGCCGGTATCGACCCCGAGGCCGAGCCCAGCCCCGCGCGGATCAGCGCCCTGCACTCGATCGCACAGGAGAAGAACGTCACCACCGTCTTCTTCGAGACGCTCGCCAGCGACAAGACCGCGAAGACCGTCGCCCGGGACACCGGCCTGAGGACCGACGTCCTGGACCCGCTGGAGGGAATCACCGGCAAGTCCAAGGGCGATGACTACATCGAGGTCATGGAGTCCAACCTCGCCGCCCTGCAGAAGGCGCTGGGCGCGAAGTGAGCGACACCGACCCGGACGACCCGAACCGCGCAGCAGCACCGGAGGCGCTCATGCCCGAGCCCCAGAGCACCACACCGAGCACCGCACCCGACCCCGTGATCGTCGTGCGTGACGCCGCGGCCACCCTCGGCGCACGCCCCGTGCTGCGCGGCATCGACCTGACCGTGCACCGCGGCGAGGTCGTCGCCCTGCTCGGCGCCAACGGGTCCGGCAAGTCGACCGCCGTACGCTCCGTCATCGGCCAGGTCCCGCTCACCGGCGGCACCGTCGAGCTCTTCGGCACCCCGCTGCGCCGCTTCCGCGACTGGGCCCGGATCGGATACGTACCGCAGCGCACCACCGCGGCCGGCGGGGTGCCCGCCACGATCCGCGAGGTCGTCTCCTCCGGGCGGCTTTCGCGCACCCGGCTGGGGCTGCCGCGCAAGGCCGACCGGGCCGCCGTCGACCGCGCCATCGCGCTCGTCGGCCTCGCCGACCGGGCCGGGGACTCGGTGGACGCCCTCTCCGGCGGCCAGCACCAGCGTGTGCTGATCGCCCGCGCGCTCGCCTCCGAACCCGAGCTGCTGATCATGGACGAGCCGATGGCCGGCGTCGACCTGGCCAGCCAGGAGATCCTCGCCGAGACCCTGCGCGAACAGGTCGCGGCCGGCACCACCGTGCTGCTCGTCCTGCACGAGCTCGGCCCGCTGGAGCCCCTGATCGACCGGGCCGTCGTGCTGCGCGACGGCTGCGTGATGCACGACGGGCCGCCCCCGAAGGCACTCGGGCAGCACGCACTGCCCGGCCACGACCACGTACACCCCCACGCGGCCTCCGAGCCCGTCCGGACGGGACTGCTGAGCTGATCATGGAATTCCTCACCCCTCCCTTCATGCAGCGGGCGCTGATCGCCGCCGTGCTCGTCGGCGTCATCGCCCCCGCCGTCGGCATCTACCTGGTGCAGCGCCGGCAGGCCCTGATGGGCGACGGCATCGGCCACATCGCGATGACCGGCGTCGGCCTCGGCTTCCTGCTCTCCACCAGCCCCGTCTGGATGGCCACGGCCGTCGCCGTCGTCGGCGCGGTCACCATGGAGCTGATCCGCTGGTACGGACGCACCCGCGGCGACATCGCGCTGGCGATGCTCTTCTACGGCGGCATGGCGGGCGGTGTCCTGCTGATCAACCTCTCCGACACCGGCTCCAACGCCAACCTCACCTCGTACCTCTTCGGCTCGCTGTCCACGGTCTCGTCCGAGGACATCACCGCGATCGCCCTGCTGGCGGCGTTCGTGCTGCTGGTGACGGTGGGGCTGCGACGGCAGCTGTTCGCCGTCAGCCAGGACGAGGAGTTCGCCCGGGTCACCGGACTGCCCGTGCGCGTGCTGAACCTGCTGATCGCGGTCACCGCCGCGGTGACCGTCACCGTCGCGATGCGGGTCGTCGGGCTCCTGCTGGTCAGCGCCCTGATGGTGGTCCCGGTCGCCGCCGCGCAGCAGATCACGCGGTCGTTCAAGGTGACGTTCGTGCTCTCGGTCGTCACCGGGGTCGCGGTGACCCTGGCCGGCACCATCACCTCGTACTACCAGGACGTCCCCCCCGGCGCGACGATCGTGCTGCTGGCCATCGGAGTGTTCATCGCCCTGACGCTGCTCGCCGCCCCGCTGGCCCGGATCCGGGCCCGCCGCCGCGAAACGGCGGACGACCGGTGCACCCTTGAGGTACCGGTCACCCGCCGGAACGCGGACGACGTCCACGTCTGACCGTGCCGCCGGTGCGGACTGGCACAATGGCCCGACATACGTACGGGCGACACGAGGAGGCTCCTGTGGCGACGGCGCCGATCAGTGGAACGAACGCTGCACCGGTACGCGGGCGGTCGACCCGGCAGCGGACAGCGGTGGCTGCGGCGCTCGACGAGGTGGACGAGTTCCGCAGCGCCCAGGAACTGCACGACGTACTCAAGCACCGCGGTGACTCGGTCGGGCTGACCACGGTCTACCGCACCCTGCAGTCCCTCGCGGACGCGGGCGAGGTCGACGTGCTGCGCACCACCGAGGGCGAGTCCGTCTACCGCCGGTGCTCGACCGGCGACCACCACCACCATCTGGTGTGCCGGATGTGCGGCAAGGCGGTCGAGGTCGAGGGCCCGGCGGTGGAGCAGTGGGCCGAGACCATCGCGGCACAGCACGGCTTCGTGAACGTGGCACACACCGTGGAGGTCTTCGGTACGTGCGTGGAGTGCGCGAGCGCCAAGGGGTGAGCCCCGGGGGCGCCGCCCCCGGGGCCCCCGCTCCTCAGCTGCCGGATGCCCCGTCCTGCTGCTCCGCCTCCACCGCGCCGCCGAAGCGCCGGTCGCGCTGCGCGAACTCCAGGCAGGCCCGCCACAGGTCACGGCGGTCGAAGTCCGGCCACAGCACGTCCTGGAAGACCATCTCGGCGTACGCGCTCTGCCAGATCAGGTAGTTGGAGGTGCGCTGCTCACCGCTGGGGCGGACGAAGAGGTCGACGTCCGGCATGTCCGGGTAGTAGATGTACTTCGCGAACGTCTTCTCGTTGACCTTCGACGGGTCGAGCTTCCCGGCCGCGACGTCCTGGGCGATCCGCTGCGCGGCGTCCGCGATCTCGGCCCGGCCGCCGTAGTTGACGCAGAAGTACAGCGTCATCCTGTCGTTGTCCTTGGTCTGCTCCTGGGCGACCTGGAGTTCCTGGACGACGGACTTCCACAGCTTCGGCATACGGCCGACCCAGCGGATCCGGATGCCGAGTTCGTCCATCTCGTCGCGGCGGCGGCGGATGACGTCCCGGTTGAAGTTCATGAGGAACTTCACCTCCTCCGGGGACCGCTTCCAGTTCTCCGTCGAGAACGCGTACAGCGAGAGGTTCTTGACGCCCATCTCGATGCAGCCCTTGAGCACGTCCATGACGACGCCCTCGCCCACCTTGTGGCCCTCGGTGCGCGGCAGACCGCGCTCCTTGGCCCAGCGGCCGTTGCCGTCCATCACGACGGCGACGTGCTTGGGCACCAGCTCGCCGGGGATCTTCGGGGGCACGGCACCGGACGGGTGCGGCTCCGGGGTCTTGTAGTCGCGCCGGTTGCGGCCGCCGAAAATCCCAGGTACTGCCATGAACTGTCTCGCTCCCTGTGCCTGATCTGCCTGTGCTGCCTTGGTCATTTCTCTACGTACCGCAGTGAGCGCAGCCCGCGCTCCAGATGCCAGTGCAGATAGGCGGACACCAGCCCGCTCCCCTCCCTGACATGACGCGCCTCGCACGCGTCCGCCGTCTCCCAGTCGCCGGACAGCAGGGCGCTCAGCAGGGTGACGGCCTCAGCCGAGGGTACGACGCTGCCGGGTACCCGGCAGTCGCCGCAGATGACGCCGCCCGCCGCGACGGAGAAGAAACGGTTCGGACCGGGCATTCCGCACCGGGCGCAGTCGACGAAGCTGGGGGCGTAGCCGTTGACCGCGAGCGAACGCAGCAGGAACGCGTCGAGGATGAGGTTCGGCTCGTGCTCGCCGCGGGCCAGCGTGCGCAGGCCGCCCACCAGCAGGAGGTACTGCTGGACCGCGGGCTCGCCCTCGTGGTCGGTGAAGCGTTCGGCGGTCTCCAGCATCGCGGTGCCGGCGGTGTAGCGCCCGTAGTCGGTGACGATCGCGCCGCCGTACGGGGCGATCGTCTCGCTCTGGGTGCAGAGCGGCAGCCCGCGTCCGATCAGTTCGCTGCCGCGCGCGAAGAACTGCACGTCCACATGGGAGAACGGCTCCAGCCGGGCCCCGAACTTCGACTTCGTGCGCCGCACCCCGCGCGCGACGGCCCGTACCCGGCCGTGGCCGCGGGTCAGGATCGTGATGATCCGGTCGGCCTCGCCCAGCTTCTGCGTGCGGAGCACCACGCCGTCGTCCCGGAACAAGCTCATGGCTCCATTGTCCGGTACGCCGGTGGCCCGGCGGGCCCGCCCCCGGAACCAGGTCCGGTCGGTCCCCTGCCGCGCCGCCGCCCGCGGGCACGACGAGGCCGGACTCGTGGGCGACGATCACCAGCCGGCCCCGGTCGCGGGCGGCCGGCCTGCCCATGATCCGGCTGACATGTGTCCTGTCGGTGAGCGGGCCGAGGCCGAGGGTCTCGGCGATCTCGGTGTTGTCCGGACCGCGTGCGACGAGGGCGAGAACCTGGCGTTCCCGGTCGGAGAGCGTCCCGGGCCCGCCGGTGCGGTCGGGGGCCGTGGAGCGCCGAGGACCCGGGCGACGCCCCCCGGCGACAGCGCGCCCAGCAGCACTCCGCCGGCCACCGGCACCGCGACGGGCCGGCGCCCCGCCGAGCCGCCCATGGCGGCGAAGAGGGAGCGACGCTCCCTCGGCTCGGTGCCGTGCACGGGCACGAGGGGCCAGAACACCCGGCGGCCCAGGAGCACCAGGACGGCGGGCAGCAGCGTCAGCACGGCCAGGAGCCCGCACAGCACCCCGACGGCGGCGAGGGGCCCCATGCCCCGGCTGCTGGTGAGATAGGCGGCCAGAAGGCACAGGAGGCCCGCTGCGACGGTGGCGGAGGACGCGCCGACGAGCGGCACGAGCCGCAGCAGCGGGCTGCGGTGGCACGACGGCCCGGTGCTCCCGCGGGAGTACCGGGCCGGTGCGGAGAGAAGGGATCAGGAGGGTGTACGCGCGGCCGCCGCGAGCAGCCGGGCGGTGTCCTCGGCGCGGATCCGCAGGGCCTCGCCGATCGTCGTCAGCACCTCGCGCTCGGCAGCGCTGTACGGGCCGTCGGCGAGGGCGATCCGGGCACCCTGGAGCAGAATCGATTCGCGGCCCGCGGGCGCCAGATGCGCGGCGAGGGGCTCCAGCGCCTCGTGGAGTTCGATGGCGAGGGCCGCCCCGCAGGCCTCGGCCGCGGGGTCGAACGCGGAGCCGTGGCCGATGTCGGCGGAGAGGACCTCGACGACGGTGGCGAGCTGCTCCTGTGTGCAGTCGTCGAATCCGGCGCCGCGCACGGTCTCCACGGCCGTCTCCAGGACCGTACGGGAGGTGCTGCCGCCCGCCGCGAGGACCCCGAGGGTCACGGTGTGGACGGCGTCCCTGAGCATCGCGGAGAACCGTGTGGTGGTGGGGTGGTCGAGCGCCTCGGTGTCGAAGTGGGCGTGGCAGGCGGCGCATTCGACGACCGGGCCGACGGTGCCGCGTTTCAGCAGCGGCACGCCGAGGACGGCGAAACGGCGGCGCCCGGTGAGGCGGCGGTAGTTGCGGTCGCCCCCGCAGCCGGGACAGAAGAACTCGCCGTCACCGACGGCGTCCCACATCGTGCGGATGCCGCAGATACGCAGCTTTGTGGCGCTTCGTCCCAGGCTTGACCGCACGTCGCACACCTCCGTAACGCTCCGGCAACATTGCCGTGTTGGACGTGATGTTAACCACATCCTTGAAGCGGCGTCAGCACCTCGCCCGTCACAACCGCCCCGAGATGGCCGAACCCCGCCCCCCGGGCATGGGGAGCGGGGCTCGTGGACCGTACGGCTTCATGCTCTTTTTCGGGCGCCGGATCAGCGGGTGGCGCGGTTGACGGCCGAGACGACCGCCTTCAGGGAGGCCCGCGTGGTGTTGGCGTCGATGCCGATGCCCCACAGGACCTTTCCGTCGATGGCGCACTCGATGTACGAGGCGGCCTGAGCGCTCGCGCCCTCGCTCATCGTGTGCTCGGTGTAGTCCAGCAGCCGCGCGTCGATGCCGATGGCCTGCAGCGCTTCGAAGAACGCGGAGATCGGCCCGTTGCCGGTACCCGTGAGCACGGTGTCCGCGCCGTCCACGGTCGCCTCGACGGTGATCGTGTCCTGGCCGTCCGAACCGGTCGTGGTCTGGCCGGAGCGGATCTGTACGCGGCCCCACTGAGCCGCGGCGTCCTCCGGGTTGGGCAGGTACTCGTCCTGGAAGGTGGTCCAGATCTGCGCCGGGGTGACCTCGCCGCCCTCGGCGTCGGTCTTGGCCTGAATGATCCGCGAGTACTCGATCTGCATCCGGCGCGGCAGGTCCAGCTTGTGGTCGTTCTTCAGGACGTAGGCGATTCCGCCCTTGCCGGACTGCGAGTTGACCCGGATGACCGCCTCGTAGCTGCGGCCGACGTCCTTCGGGTCGATCGGCAGGTAGGGCACCGCCCACTCGAGGTCGTCCACCGTCTTGCCCTGGGCGGCCGCGTCGGCCTCCATGGCGTCGAAGCCCTTCTTGATGGCGTCCTGGTGGGAGCCGGAGAAGGCGGTGTAGACCAGGTCGCCCGCGTAGGGGTGGCGCGGGTGGACCTCCATCTGGTTGCAGTACTCGCTGGTGCGGCGGATCTCGTCGATCTGCGAGAAGTCGATCTGGGGGTCGACGCCCTGCGAGAACAGGTTCATGCCCAGCGTCACGAGGTCGACGTTCCCGGTGCGCTCGCCCTGGCCGAACAGGCAGCCCTCGACCCGGTCCGCCCCGGCCATCAGGGCCAGTTCGGCGGCGGCGACGGCGGTGCCGCGGTCGTTGTGCGGGTGGACGGACAGGCAGACGAACTCGCGGCGCGACAGGTTGCGCGACATCCACTCGAACCGGTCCGCGTGCGTGGACGGCGTCGAACGCTCCACGGTCGCGGGCAGGTTGAGGATGATCTCGCGGCCCTCCTCGGGCTGCCAGACGTCACAGACCGCCTCGCAGACCTCCAGGGCGAAGTCCAGCTCCGTGTCGGTGAAGATCTCGGGGCTGTACTGGTAGCCGAAGATCGTCTCCTCGCCCAGGATCTTCTCCGCGTACTCCATGACCAGCCGGGTACCGTCCACCGCGATCTGCTTGACCTGCTCCTTCGAACCACGGAAGACCACGCGGCGGAAGGTGGGGGCGGTGGCGTTGTACAGGTGCACGGTGGCGCGCCGGGCGCCGACCAGCGATTCGACAGTCCGCTCGATCAGTTCCTCGCGGGCCTGCGTCAGGACGGAGATGGTCACGTCCTCGGGGATCGCGCCCTCTTCGATGATGGAGCGGACGAACGCGAAGTCGGTCTCACCGGAGGACGGGAAGCCGACCTCGATCTCCTTGTAGCCCATGCGTACCAGCAGGTCGAACATCTCGCGCTTACGGGCCGGCGACATCGGGTCGATCAGGGCCTGGTTGCCGTCACGCAGGTCGGTGGAGAGCCAGCGGGGCGCCCGGGTGATCCGCTTCTCGGGCCAGGTGCGGTCGGGGATCCCGACGGCCTCGTACCGGCCGTACTTGTGAACGGGCATCCCGGACGGCTTCTGCAGACCCGTGGCGTTGGTGATCGGCGTGGGGCGGCCCACGGCGTTCTCGGCGGGGGTCTGCGCGGGGTTCACTGCGGTCATGGCGTAGGGCTCCTCGGGGTCCTGCAAAGGGACGGCCGACTGTGTCGCTGCAACACCAGACTCCGCGGGGAGGGGGTCGGCCTACGACTGCGAACCCTCGCCGCGGCAGCTAAGAAGAAGCAGCCCGAAACGCATGATGCGACGAGGCTAGCCCAGTGGCGCCCGAGACGTCGGTGCCGTATCAGTATGCGGGACCGGACGCCGGTAACGGGTGAACAGTGATGGATCACTCTATTTCGTCAATCCAGGTAGCAACCAGTGACTTTGTCGTCACACGCTGCCACAGTCGTGTGTATGCAGCCTCGATCTCAGCACGGGTTCCACCCCGTCTTCTGCACCATCGTGCCGCCCCACGTCCTCGACAAGCTGTCTCAGTCCGACGACCCCGTCCTCGCGGGCCCGGCCCGCCGCACCCTGGAGGCGGACGCCGCCCGGCGCACCCGCCGTCAGGTGACCACCGTCGTCCGGACCCGTATCGACCCGGCGCCCGAGGGCGACCGGTCCGGCAAACCCGACCGCACGCTCTACGACTGCCGCCACGGCACCGACCTCCCCGGGACGAAGGTCCGCGCCGAGGGCGAGGAGCCCACGTCCGACGCCAGCGTCAACCGCGCGTACGCGGGCCTCGGCGCCACCTTCGAACTGCTGCTCAGCGCCTACGGCCGCCGTTCGATCGACGGCAACGGGCTGCCGCTGATCGGCTCCGTGCACTACGACGAGAAGTACAACAACGCCTTCTTCGACGGCGAGCAGATGGTGTTCGGTGACGGGGACGGGGAGATCTTCCTGGACTTCACCGTCGCCATCGACGTGATCGCCCATGAGCTGGCGCACGGACTGACCCAGCACACGGCCAACCTGAACTACTACGGCCAGTCCGGCGCGCTCAACGAGTCGGTCTCGGACGTGTTCGGCTCCCTGGTGAAGCAGTACTCGCTCGGTCAGACCGCCGCACAGGGCGACTGGCTGATCGGCGCGGGGCTGCTGGCCCCCCGCGTCCAGGGGGTGGCGCTGCGCTCGATGAAGGCCCCCGGTACCGCGTACGACGACGACGTGCTCGGCAAGGACCCGCAGCCCGCCTCCATGGACGACTACATCCGCACGGGCGAGGACAACGGCGGGGTGCACCTCAACTCCGGCATCCCGAACCGCGCGTTCTACCTGCTGGCCACCGCGCTCGGCGGCAGTTCCTGGGAGCGGGCGGGTCAGCTCTGGTTCGATGTGCTCACCGGTGGTGAACTGGCGGTGGACGCGGACTTCGCGTCCTTCGCCCGGCTGACCGTGGCGGCTGCCCGCAGCCGCTTCGGTGAGGGCGACGAGGTGGAGGCGGTCCTCAAGGCCTGGTCGGAGGTGGGCGTACCGACCGCGTAGGCCCGGGCCCGTCCGTCGAGGAAGGACACCGCATGCGGATTCAGGTGAGCAGGACCGGCGGCTTCGCCGGCATCGCGCACCACCGCGAGATCGACACCTCGGGACGGGCCGACGCCCACGAGTGGGAGGCCCTGGCCGAATCGGCGGTCACCGGCGGCCGGGAAGCTCCCGCGAGGGGCGTTCCGGACGGCTTCAGCTACCGGATCACGGTCGACGGCCGCACCGTGCACTGCGCGGACCCGCGACTGACCGACGCTCAGCGCGCACTGGTCTCACGCGTCCTGAAGGAGGGCGCGTGAGACCGGCGGCGTACGTCTGCGTCTGCGTCTGCGTCTGCGTCTGACGGAGCTCGGGAACGGTCCGCCCCCTGCAGGGCTCGGAGCCCCGGCGTGCCCAGCCGCTCGGGAACCGGGCCCTCCCGACGTCCTCGCACCCCCCGGTCCCGAGGGGTGCGCGCGGCTTCAGCGGCTTCGCACGGCTGAGCCGGCCTCCGGCCGCCGGACCACGGCCACCTCAGACCGCCGGGCCAAGGCCCCGCTCAGAACCCCAGCTTGCGCAGCTGCTTGGGATCGCGCTGCCAGTCCTTGGCGACCTTCACGTGCAGGTCGAGGAAGACCGGTGTGCCCAGCAGCGCCTCGATGTGCTTGCGCGACTTCGTGCCGACATCCTTCAGGCGCTTGCCCTTCGGGCCGATGATGATGCCCTTCTGGCTGGGCCGCTCGATGTAGACGTTGGCGTGGATGTCGAGCAGCGGCTTGTCTGCCGGACGGTCCTCGCGCGGCAGCATCTCCTCGACGACGACCGCGATGGAGTGCGGCAGCTCGTCCCGTACGCCTTCGAGCGCAGCCTCACGGATCAGTTCCGCGACCATGACCATCTCGGGCTCGTCGGTGAGGTCGCCCTCCGGGTAGAGCGGCGGGCTCTGAGGGAGCAGCGGGGCGATCAGGTCGGCCAGCAAGCCGACCTGATCGTCCTTGACGGCCGAGACCGGGATGATCTCCGCCCACTCGAAGCCGAGCTCCTCGCCGAGGCGGGAGACGGCCAGCAGCTGTTCGGCGAGCTGCTTGGACTCGACCAGGTCGGACTTGGTGATGATCGCGATCTTGGGCGTCTTCTTGATGCCCGCGAGTTCCTTGATGATGTACTTGTCGCCGGGGCCGAGCTTCTGGTCGGCGGGCAGGCAGAAGCCGATGACGTCGACCTCGGCCCAGGTGGTGCGTACGACGTCGTTGAGACGCTCGCCCAGCAGGGTGCGCGGCTTGTGGAGGCCGGGGGTGTCGACCAGGATCAGCTGTGCGTCCGGCCGGTGCACGATGCCGCGCACGGTGTGCCGGGTCGTCTGGGGCCGGTTGGACGTGATCGCCACCTTCTGGCCGACCAGAGCGTTCGTAAGGGTGGACTTGCCCGCGTTGGGACGGCCCACGAAGCAGGCGAAGCCGGCCCGGTGGGGGGCGGTGTTCTCAGCCTGCTGCGCAGCAGCTTCTGGGTTAGGTCGAGCGCTCATGGCGCCCATTGTCCCCGATCCCGGCGGCTGCGGGGCACCAAGGCGGCCGCCGAGGCCACCGGACCCTCTTCTCAGGCCGTGCGAAGACGGTTCCGGCGTGACCGGATCCACAGTGCCGCGCCCCCGGCGGCGGCCGCCAGCAGCACCCCGGCGACCAGCCAGGGCAGCGCGAAGTACGAGACGGACGCGGACTCGCGGGTGTCGCGGGCGCTCGCGGTCAGCTTGATCTCGCCCCACTCCACCTGCGGCGCGCCCGACCACTCCTCGGTGAGCCGCACCTCTTGGCGGGGCAGCAGCTCGGAGGGGATGCGTTTGAGGTCGCGGGCCAGGAGGGTGCGGCCGAAGAGGCCCTCGGCCTTGAGGGCGACCTTGGGGCTGAGGGTGACGTTGCCGCGGTTGCGGAGCGTGTACGAGATGACGGCCCGGGACGTGCCCGTGCCCGGGACCAGCGGCTGGGTGTGCTCGACCGCCACGTCCTCGACGGAGAGCGCGGGCATCGTCGGCCCGTTGACGCGCAGGTAGATCCGGGCGCCGACCGCCTTCTGGATGCCGACGGCAACGGCGCCCGCGTCGGCGGGGTCGATGCGCTCGTCGAGGGCGACGAGCGCGCCGGGGTGGTCGCCCGGTTCGGCGTCATCGGGCACCTTGATCGTCACGGGCACGGTGACCGAGCCGTGCGGTTTCACGGTGACCCGGTCGCGCCCGGCCTTCGCCCAGGCTCCGACGGAGCGCTGCTTCTCGTTCTGCGTCCGGACCGCGAATCCGCCGTCGCGTGCGGTGTTGTACGCGTCGGCGGCGTACAGCCTGAAGGTCAGCGGCTCACCCGTCTTGTTGGTGACGGTCACCTTGTCGGTGAGGGTGGCGCCGGGGTCGGCGGAGAGGTAGAAGTACGGCCGCGTGCCCGCGTCGGCGGTGGCGGGGAAGACCGACCAGCTGCCGTTGTCGGCGGCGCCGGCCGTGGGCGCGCCGAGCAGGAGCAGGGCTGCGGACAGCAGGGACGACAGGAGAATGGACGACTTGCGCACGGTGCGGGCCCCCAGGTGCACGCTCGGGCGGGGTGGGCCGGCCGGGTGCGCGCCCGGCCCACCGGTTGATCAGTGACTGCCGCTCACGCTCACGTCAGGGTGAGCGTGAGCACGCCGGTGTACGCGCCGGCGGCGGTGAACGCCGGTACGTCCAGCGACAACTGGGCGTCGACGGTGAACTCACCGCCGGTGAACGCGCCGTCCGGCGTGGACGCCAGGGTGGCGCCCGCGCTGCCGACCGTTCCTTCGGACCCGGCCGCGCAGGTGCTCGGGCTGCCGGTCTTCGTGGCGCAGGCCGGACTCCAGCCGAGCGCGGACGCGCCGATCGTCGCCCCGCCCGGACCCGTGAAGTCGGTGACCTTGCCGGTCAGGGACCAGCCCGCGGGGCCGCCGCGGAAGTCCTTGACCGTCACCGTCTGCAGAGCGCCGGTGGAGGCGCCGCCCTGCCCGAAGTCGACCGCCGACAGTGCGACGGAGTCCCCGGCCTGGGTCATGGAGAGGGTGCCCGCCTTGACCGACGAGGTCAGCCGCTGGCTGCCGTCCGGGATCTCACCGCCGCCACCGGTGACGGTGTAGGCCTGGGGCCCCGCGCCCTTGGCGGCGTCCCAGCCCGCGCCCTCGTAGGCGACGATGCCGGTGGTCGCCGGGTCGTTGACGGTGAGCTGTCCGGTGAAGCCGCCCGAACCGTCGGCGGTGACCGTCGCGGTGTCACCGGTCTGGGCGTCCCCCGCCCGGCCGGCGAGCGTGACGGACGCGCCCTCGGTGAACTTCGACCCGGTCACGGTGACCTGGTCGCCGGCCGCCCCGGAGGCCGTACCGAGCTGGATGGCACGTTCGTTGACCTGGCCGCCGCCGTCCGTGGCGATGATCGTCTGGGAGACGGGGGCGGGCGGATCGGTGACCGTGCAGGGCGTGTCCAGCTCCATGATGTAGCTGGTGTGGATGTTGTAGTCGCCGGGCGAGAGCGTGATCTCACCGGGCGCGGTGACCGTGAAGGTGCCGGTCATGGAGAACGACGGGAAATCACCCTTGCCGGGCACCGGACCGTTCTTCTTCGGACCCGCCACCGTGACGTCGGCGGACTGCGCACCGCCGACGGTGACCTTGCCGGTCGGCGTCATGATGTCGGCGGGCAGCGCCAGGTCGACGGGGTTGCTCGCGGCGGGCTTGACGACGGTGTACGTCACCGTGACCGTGTCGCCGACCTTGGGGGCGGCGTTGTCGACGGTGATCTGGGCCGAGGTCGCCCCGTCGATCGGCGGGATGCCGGCGATGGCGGGCGGGATGCAGTGGGTCGGGAAGTCCACCGCGACCGAGGCTGTCGCGCTGGCCTGCGCGGGTCCGGCGAGCAGCCCTCCGCCGGTGACGACGAGCGCGCCGACACCGAGCGCGGCGGCCCAGCGGCGGCCGCGGTCGGGACGGTCCCGGCGACGGGACCTTCGGCTGTCGGATCTTCGAATGGCTTGGCGCATGGAGCCCCCTCCTGCGGGATCCGGCGCGGCGGCTCTTCCGCGCCGGCAGGGGGCCATTGATGGCTCCGGTACGGAAGAAGTCAATGGGATCGAAACGCGCTGACTGATGGGCCATCAGATGATGTCAAGATCCGTGTTTCCCGCACATCCTGTACGAACGCCCCGCGCCGGTGGGGCGCGGGGCGTTCGTACACACGATGGCGGTCCTGCGGAGGTCAGCCCGCCGTCACGGTGAGCCGCAGCACCCCGTCGGGCCCCGCGAGGAACACGGGTGTGCCGGCCCCGCCCAGGTCCCGTACCGCGGCCCTGTCCTCGTCGGAGAGGGTCTGTGCCGCGGAGACGACGGCGGCCGCCTCCAGCGACGTGGCCCCGCTGGCCACGGCCATCGCGACGGCCGTCCGGAGCGCGCTGAGCTTCAGCGACTCCAGCTCCACGGTTCCCGCCACGTACGTACGTCCGGTCTCGTCCCGCACGGCCGCACCTTCCGGCACACCGTTGCGGGCGCGGGCGCTGCGCGCCAGCGTGACGATCTTGCGGTCCTCGGCGCCGAGGTCGGTGCTATCGGTCATGTGCCGAGCATACGAAGTGCGGCGCCGGGCGCGGCACGCGGGAGCCCGGACCGCTCACGCCCGCACCCGGCGCATCGAACCGCGCCGGCCCTCGGGCGAGGCCAGCCACCGCAGCTTCTCCTCCGTGCCGGTGCCCGGCCACGGCATGTGCACCACGACCGCCAGGTCCGGGCGGGCCGGAATGCGCAGCTGGGTGGCCTCCAGGACCAGCTCGCCCACCGCCGGGTGGGCCAGCTCCTTGCGCATCTGCCCGCCCGGCGCGACGTCCCGCCGCGCCCACAGCTCCTCGAACTCGGGGCTGCGCTCCCTCGCCTCGGCCACGATCGCCCGGAACCCGTCGTCGTCGGGGCACTCCGCGCACGCGGCCCGGAACTGGGCGACGACACGGGCGGCGGTCTCCCACCACACCTTCTCCCCGCCCCGGTGGACCGGATCGGTGAAGAAGGCGATCACACAGTTCTGCGGACGGTCCGGCCGCAGCCCCATCACCATCGAGGCCGCGTCGTTGTAGAGGATGACGTTCCAGTACGCGTCCATGATCGAAGCCGGGAACGGCATCCAGCCGTCGAGCAGCCGCTGCAGTCCCTCGCACATGTCCGTGTGGGCCGGATCGACCTCGAGGGCGGGCGGGTTGAGCCCCGCCAGTACGTAGAGGTGACGGCGTTCGGCGCTGCTGAGCCGCAGTACCCGGGCGACGGAGTCGAGCACCTGGGGCGACACGGTGATGTCGCGGCCCTGCTCCAGCCACTGGTACCAGGAGACCCCCACCCCCGCGAGGACCGCGACCTCCTCGCGCCGCAGCCCCGGGGTGCGCCGCCGGGCGCCGCCGTCCGGGAGGCCCGCCTCGGCGGGGCTGACCCGCGCCCGCCTGCTCATCAGGAACTCCCGCAGCTCGCCGAGGCGATGCGCCTTGCCCGCGTCCGCCGCGATCCGGGCCGGTGTACCCACGTACTCCCCCTGGTTTCCGTGCCCGCGCCTGCCTGGTGGTGCTGCCAACAGGATAAGTTCCCGCTCCCCACGGATATTCCGACGGCCGCAGGCTCGTGCCCATGGCGATCGATTCACCCTCCCCCTCCCCCGCGGCTGTCACCGCTCCCGTCCCCGCGCCACCCGCCCCGGACCGGCTCTCCGGCCGGGCCCGGCTGGTCCTCCTCGTCCTGTGCGCCGCGCAGTTCATGGTGTCGCTCGACTTCTCCGTACTGAACGTGGCACTTCCCGTTCTCGGCGACGACCTAGGTCTGAGCCGGTCAGGACTTCAGTGGGCGATCACCGCCTTCGCCCTGCCGTCCGGCGGGTTCCTGCTGCTCTTCGGCCGGATCGCCGACCTCTACGGCCGCCGTCGGCTGTTCCTCACCGGCCTCGCCGTCTTCGGCGCGGCCTCGCTGCTCGCCACACTGGCCTGGAACCCGGCCGCCTTCCTCACCGGGCGGGCGCTCCAGGGGCTCGGCGCCGCGGCCATCGTGCCGACCGGCATGTCCCTGCTCACCACCACGTTCCCGGAGGGGCCGCTGCGGGACCGGGCGCTCGGCATCAGCGGCACCCTGCTCTCCCTCGGCTTCACCGTCGGCATGGTGGCCGGCGGCACCCTCACCGACACCCTCGGCTGGCGCTCCACGATGGGGCTGCTGACGCTGGCCGCGGTGGTCGTCCTCGCGGCGGCGCCCGCGCTGCTCACCGAGTCCCGTACGCCGGACAGGCCGCGGCTCGACGTCCCGGGTGCCGTGACGGTCACCGGTGGCCTCCTCGCGCTGATCTACGCCCTGTCCACGGCGGCCGAGCACGGCTTCGGGCGCCCGGACGTGCAGATCTCCCTGGCCGCCGGGGTCGGCCTGCTCGCCGCCTTCGCGGTCATCGAGTCGCGGGCGTCGGCCCCGCTGGTCTCGCTGCCGATGCTCCGCCGGCGCACGGTGGCCTTCGGCAATCTGGGCGGGCTGCTCACCTTCTCGATGATGAGCACCATCGTCTTCGTCCTGACCCTGTACCTCCAGGAGGTGCTGGACCTGTCGGCGTTCGGAACCGGGCTCGTCTTCGGGGTGCAGGGCGTCGCCTCGGTGGCAGCGGGCATGTACGCCCCGAAGGTCATCGGCCGGATCGGTGCCCGGCGCACCCTGTCCGTCTCCCTGCTGGGCCAGGGCCTGTTCATCGCGGCGCTGCTGGGGCTCGGCGCGGACTCGGGCGTCTGGCTGGCCACGGTCGCGGTCTCGATCGCCAGCATGTTCCACCTGGGCGCGATCATCGCGTACGGACTGACCGTCACATCGGGGGTGCCGAACGCGGAGCAGGGTTTGGCGACGGGGCTGGTCACCACGACCCAGCAGGTGGGGCTCACGGTCGGGATCCCGTTGCTCGGCGTGGTGGCGACGACCCAGGAGTCCCTGTTCGGTGGTGTACGGACCGTGATCGCGGTGGCGGCGGGTCTGCTGGTCGTCGCCGCGGGCGTGGTGGCCGCGGGGCTGCGGCGGGCCTGAGGGCTGTCCCGTAATCCGTGGTGGATCAGCGCGCGGCGTCGGATGCGGTGCATCGCAAGGCGGAGGAGCGTCCGCATACTGAACGTATTCGGACGTTCCGACAACGCGGCGAGGCGCCGTAGCCGTCGTCGCGCGCCCGCCAGGGATTACGGGACAGCCCTCAGGGCCTCTCGTCCGGATCATGCCGGGCCCGCGGGGTCCGGCCCGATCCGGACGGAAGACCCTGGCGGGCGGGCGTGTCCCGGGCGGCCGCCGCTTCGTAGGCGGCGGTCAGCTCCGCCAGCACTCCGTCCGTGCGGGCCGGCGCCCCGGTCAGATGGGTGGCGCGGAGTTCCGCCATGAACCGCTCCCACATCGGGGGGCCGCCGTCGGCCAGCAGCTCGGCCCGCACCGTCAGCTCCGGAGCCGTGTCCAGCCAGCGGGCACCCCAGGCGCCCAGCTGGGCCATCACCGGGACGAGCTGCACCGCAGCCTCGGTGAGGTGGTAGGCGACCTTCTGGCGATGGCTCGGGTCGTCGTTCCGGGTGAGCAGCCCCGCCTCGACGAGTTTCGCGAGGCGGTTGGCCAGGATGTTCGACGCGATGCCTTCCATGGAGGCGTTGAGCAGCTCGCGGAAGTGGGTGAGGCCTCCGAACATGATGTCGCGCAGCACGATCAGGCTCCAGCGGTCCCCGAGAAGCTCGACCGTCATGTTGATCGGGCAGCCGGACCTGCCCTGCGACACGGGCAGCTTTCCGGAGGGAACTGGTTGCAACATGGGAGCAGTCTAGATAGCTTACGAACCGGTTGCAGGTTGCAACCGGAAGGGGCTCCGATGAAACAGCTGGTCCGTGTCCAGAACTTCTGCGTGTCCCGCGACGGCTTCGGCGCCGGGGAGGGGCAGACGCTCGACCGCCCGTTCGGCCACGTCGACCCCGGCGCGCTCGTCTCCTGGGCCGGCGCGACGGCCCACTGGCCCAACCGGACCGATCCCGGGGGCACTCTCGGCCTGGACGACTACTTCACCCGCGACTTCACCAACAACATCGGCGCCGAGATCATGGGGCGCAACAAGTTCGGCCCGCAGCGCGGCCCCTGGGAGAACCACGACTGGGAGGGCTGGTGGGGCGAGGAGCCCCCGTTCCACACCCCGGTGTTCGTCCTCACCCATCACGAGCGCCCGTCGATCACCCTCGGGGACACCACGTTCCACTTCCTCGACGCGTCCCCGAAGGACGCGCTCGCCCGGGCCTTCGACGCAGCCGAGGGCAAGGACGTACGCATCGGCGGCGGTGTCGCCACGGTGCGGGAGTTCCTCGACGCCGACCTCGTCGACTCGCTGCACGTCGCCGTCTCGCCGGTCGAAATCGGCGCCGGAGAACGGCTGTGGGAGAGCCCCGAGGCGCTGACCGACCGTTTCCACCTGGAGAAGGTCCCGAGCCCGGGCAGCGACGTGGTGCACCACCTGCTCTGGCGGAAGTGACCGGCCCGGCCCCGGGCCGGCCTACGCCCGGTCGAGCCGCAGCCGCTCCGCCCGCGGCAGCTTCGCCACCACGAGGTCGTAGCTGTCCTCGATCAGCTCACGCAGCTTCGCGTCCGGCAGACCGCCGACCGTGACGGTGTTCCAGTGCCGCTTGTTCATGTGCCACCCCGGCGCCACGGCCTCGTACTCCTCCCGGAGCCGCACCGCGTCGTCGGGGTCGCACTTGAGGTTCACCGTCAGCGGCCGTGCGTCCAGCGTGCTCAGCGCGAACATCCTGCCGAGCACCTTGAAGACGGACGTCTCCGGCCCGAACGGGAACTCCTCCACGCTCGCGTTGAACCCCAGGCAGAACGCCCTCAGCCGCTGCGGTGTCATGCCGTCGCCTCCTCCTCGGGAGCCACCGGCTCCACCAGCACCGTGACGATCTTGTTCCGCCGGCCCGCCGGGGACTCCGCGGTCAGCCGCAGCCGCCGCCCGTCGGGGAGCTCGACCTGGGACGAGGCACCCGCGATCGGAACCCGGCCCAACGCCTTCGCGAGCAGGCCTCCGACGGTCTCCACGTCCTCGTCGTCGTACTCGTCGAGGCCGAACAGCTCGCCGAGGTCACCGATGTCCAGCCGGGCCGTCACCCGGAAGCAGCCGTTCTCCAGCGCCTGGACCGGCGGGAGCTCACGGTCGTACTCGTCGGTGATCTCGCCGACGATCTCCTCCAGGATGTCCTCGATCGTGACGATGCCCGCGGTGCCGCCGTACTCGTCGATGACGACGGCTACGTGGCTGCGGTCCTGCTGCATCTCCCTCAGCAGGTCACCGGCGTTCTTCGTGTCGGGCACGAACGCCGCCGGACGCATCGCGGTGGAGACCAGGTCCGCCTCGGAGTCCCGGTTGATGTGCGTCTTGCGGACCAGGTCCTTGAGATAGACGATCCCGACGATGTCGTCCTCGTTCTCCCCGGTGACGGGGATCCGCGAGAAACCGGAACGCAGCGCCAGGGTCAGCGCCTGCCGGATCGTCTTGTAGCGCTCGATGCAGACCAGGTCGGTACGCGGCACCATCACCTCGCGCACGAGCGTGTCACCAAGCTCGAAGACGGAGTGCACCATGCGGCGCTCCTCGTCCTCGATCAGCGACTCCTGCTCGGCGAGGTCGACCATCGCCCGCAGCTCGGCCTCGCTGGCGAACGGACCCTTGCGGAAACCCTTGCCCGGCGTCAGCGCGTTGCCGATGAGGATCAGCAGCTGCGGAATCGGCCCCATGATCCGGGCCAGCGGCAGCAGGACGTACGCCGCCGCCGTGGCCGTGTTCAGCGGGTGCTGACGGCCGATGGTGCGCGGCGAGACACCGATGGCGACATAGGAGACGAGGACCATCACGCCCATGGCGACGGCCAGCGCCTGCCAGGTCTCCGGGAACTCCTTCAGGCAGGCGTACGTGACGAGCACCCCGGCCGCCATCTCGCAGGCGACCCGCACCAGCAGGGCGACGTTGAGATAGCGCGTCGGATCGGCCGCGACCTGTTCCAGCTTGTCGCTGCCGCGCCGCCCCGAGCGGACCGCCTCGGCGGCCCGGAAGCTCGACGTACGCGCGATGCCGGCCTCGGCGCAGGCCGCCAGCCAGCCGACGACGACCAACAGGACGACCCCGAAGACGAGAGGCAGGCTCACGAGACGGTGGGTGCGGGCGACGGGCCGGTCATGCCGTGCTCGCCGCGCCAGCCGTCCACGATCGCCGCCTGAAGACCGAACATCTCGGCCTTCTCATCGGGCTCCTCGTGGTCGTAGCCGAGCAGGTGCAGCACCCCGTGAACGGTGAGGAGCTGGAGCTCCTCGTCCATGGAGTGCTGCGTCTCGGCGTCCTCGCCCTGCTTCTTGGCGACCTCCGGGCAGAGCACGATGTCACCGAGGAGCCCCTGCGGGGGCTCCTCGTCGTCCTTGGCCGGCGGACGCAGCTCGTCCATCGGGAAGGACATGACATCCGTCGGGCCCGGCAGGTCCATCCACTGGATGTGGAGCTGCTCCATGGCGGCGGAGTCCACCACGATCACCGAGAGTTCGGAGAGCGGGTGGATCCTCATCCGCGCGAGCGCATAGCGGGCGATGTCGAGGATCGCCTGCTCGTCGACCTCGGTTCCGGACTCGTTGTTGACGTCGATCGACATGGTGCGCTGCTACTGCTTCCCGTTGCGTCGGCCCTGGCCCTTGCCGGCCTGGCCGTCCTGGTCGCTGTCGTACTTCTCGTACGCGTCGACGATACGGCCGACCAGCTTGTGCCGGACGACATCCTGGGAGGTGAGCCGGGAGAAGTGCACGTCGTCGATGCCCTCCAGGATGTCCTGGACCTGACGCAGACCGCTCTTGGTGCCGTTGGGCAGGTCGACCTGGGTGACGTCACCCGTGACGACGATCTTCGAGTCGAAGCCGAGCCGGGTCAGGAACATCTTCATCTGCTCGGCGCTGGTGTTCTGCGCCTCGTCCAGGATGATGAAGGCGTCGTTGAGGGTGTTGTGGGTCAGCAGGTAGTCCTGGGTGACATACAGCGAGTCCTCCGCCGCCACCTGGATGCACACGGCCTCCTCGCGACCGGCCGGCTCGATGCTGTCGATGAAGCGCGCCGGCCGGCCACCGCCGCCTGCTGCGTGATACTCCGCCGTCTTGCGGGTGAGGCGGAAGGGCTCGATGCCCTCGGGGAGCCGGATGTCGACGATGTGGGAGTCGTGGCGGTGCTCACCCAAAGCGGTCCCCTGCTTACGGTCCTCGGCAAGCCGACGGCGCGTGTAGGCAACGCCGCCGAGCGACCGAACCAGCGAGATCACGTCATCACACAGCAGGATGGATGCCGTCGAGAACTGAACTCGACAGGTACGACCTGCCTGGGTAACCGGTCCGCCATCCGAATCAAGAAGACCTTGGAGAACAGCCAGACGAACCTCTGCCGTGTTGAGGAGATAGTCGTCCGGAATGAACTTCGAAACCGACCGGGTGCCAAGCAGGTCCAACTCACGTAGAACGCTCGTGACCGGATTGACCACCGCAACCGAGCCGGGCACCTCGCCCGGCGCCGGAATACGGTTGAGGAAGTAGTCGTACCGCTTTCGATGGCGCAGCTTGACCCCGGGCAGCGCAGCCTCCAGCGCTGAGACCAGTTCGGGATCAGTTGTGGTGAACGAAGGCGTCGTGGAACCAGTCAGACACCCGTCGCCAAGCAGCAGGCCCAGCGCGTAGGGATCCATCGGAACCTCGCGCTGAGGAAATTCCACCGGTTCCGTGAGCATCGGGAGTTCGTATCGACGATGATCCGCGGCGCGCAGATTACCGATCATGTCCTGCGTTTCCATAACCCGCCACGGCTTGTCGCGGCGGGCGTCATCACGCGTCCTGACCGTCCACAGGTGCTCACCGCAGCACAGTGTCCAGGAACCGTCCTGCGCAGTGAGGCGGTAAATGTCTTTCTCACCCTGCGGATACACACCGAGAACTGGGGTCGGCTCGCCGTTGGAACCCATGACCAGGTCGCCGACCTGAAGGTCACCGATCGGGCGCCAGCCCTCGGGAGTCAGCACGTTGGTAAAGACTGGCTGGCTGCGGCCACGCATGTACGCCAGCGGCGCCACCTCGATCGTGCCCGCCGCCATCAGCCGCGGGATCGAGTCCGGGTCGAGCATGTCGTGCAGGGCGTCGTAGAGCGGGCGCAGATACGGGTCGATCTTGTCGAAGAGCGTGCCGGGCAGGAAGCCGAGCCGCTCACCGGCCTCGACCGCCGGGCGGGTCAGGATGATCCGGCTGACCTGCTTGGACTGCAGGGCCTGGACGGCCTTGGCCATGGCCAGATACGTCTTGCCGGTACCGGCGGGGCCGATGCCGAAGACGATCGTGTGCTTGTCGATCGCGTCGACGTACCGCTTCTGGTTGAGCGTCTTGGGGCGGATCGTGCGGCCGCGGCTGGAGAGGATGTTCTGCGTGAGCACCTCGGCCGGGGTCTCGGTGCCGTCGGCCTGTCCGGTGTCGGTGGCCCTGAGCATCGCGATCGAACGTTCCACAGCGTCCTCCGTCATCGGCTGACCGGTGCGGAGCACCAGCACCATCTCGTCGAACAGGCGCTGGATCAGCGCGATGTCCGCCGTGCTGCCCGTCGCAGTAATGTCATTGCCCCGGACGTGGATGTCGGCCGCCGGGAACGCCGCTTCGATCACGCGCAGCAGCGAGTCGCCCGATCCCAGGAGCATCACCATGGGGTGTGCGGCCGGGATGCTGATGTGGGCACGCGCCTGCGGCTGTGTGGGTGTCTGAGTCATGGGCCGGCCCTCGGGCCTGCACATACCTCCCGTTGCAGGGTTCTCGCTGCTCGAAAACCTCGTGTGCACCAAGCCTACGACTCCGTACTGACAACACCGAGAGGTTTTCGCGGGCGGGAACGCGGCTGTCGGGTTACGGACGGAAGCCGATCGTCGGGACGGCCCGGCGCAGCGGCCAGGGGCGGGTGGCCGCGGGGAGCAGGTCCTGGAGGAAGGCGTACCGCTGGAGTGCGGCCGGGTCCTGGTCGCTGACGGTACGGATCCGCTGCCACCAGGCGGCGATCTCCGCCCAGCCGGGGGCGGAGAGCGAGCCGCCGAACTCCTGGACCGAGAGGGCCGCGGTGAGACCGGCGAACGCGAGGCGGTCGGCGAGCGGCCAGTTGGCGAGGGTGCCGGTGACGAAGCCGGCCACGAAGACGTCGCCCGCGCCGGTCGGGTCCAGGGCCTCGACCGCGATCGCGGGGACCTCGGCGGTGGTCCCGGTGGCCGCGTCGACCGCGTAGGCGCCCTCGGCGCCGAGGGTGACGACGGCGAGCGGGACCCGCTCGGCGAGGGCGTGCGCGGCGGCGCGGGGGCAGTCGGTGCGGGTGTAGCGCATGGCCTCCTCGGCGTTGGGGAGGAAGGCCTGGCAGTGCTTCAGGTCGGTCAGGCCGTCCAGGTCCCAGCGGCCGGTCTCGTCCCAGCCGACGTCGGCGAAGACCACGGCCCCCTGGCGGGCCGCCGTGGCGACCCAGGGTTCGCTGCGGCCGGGGGCGAGCGAGGCGATGGCGGCCCTGGCCCGGGGCGGGCACCGGGGGGCGGCGGTGGCGGGGGCTCCCGTGGAGGCGAACGCGGGCGGGGGCGGGGCCTCGTGGCCGTGCGAGACCATCGTCCGCTCGCCCTCGTACGCCATCGAGACGGTCACCGGGGAGTGCCAGCCGCGGACGGTGTGCGACAGGGACAGGTCGATGCCCTCACCCTGGGCGAGGGCGTCCCAGCAGTACTCACCGTAGTGGTCGTCGCCGAACGCGGCGGCGAGTGAGGTGCGGAGGCCGAGGCGGGCGAGCGCGGTGGCCATGTTGGCGACGCCGCCGGGGCTGGATCCCATGCCGCGGGCCCAGGACTCGGTGCCGCGCACCGGGGCGCTGTCCAGGCCGGTGAAGATGATGTCGAGGAAGACCGTGCCGGTGAGGAAGACGTCGCAGTCGGGGTCCTGCGGCGCGCGCAGCCCGTCCAGTGGGTCGATGGCTGGGATGTCGGTGCTCACCTTGCACTCCCCGGTCGTGGCGGTTCCGGCCAGTGTGCCCGACTCCCGGGTGCGTGCGCCGGGTCCGCGCCGGGTCTCTGCGGTTCTTCACACCCGGAGGCTGACCTGCATAAACATGCGCTGGTACCCGCATAGAAACACACCAAACGCATAAGTGACGCAGCTCACAGCATGGCGGCTTTCGGTCGACCGGGAGCACTTGATACAAATTGGCCCGCGACCACCGTTGGTGACCTAACCGACGAGTGTGCCGAACCCCCGCATTTTCAGCTTTTCTCGTAGTTCTCGCAGTTCTCTCATTTTTCGCAGTTCTCGCATTGCCCCCCTCTGCCTTCTCCGCCTCTTCTGGCATGTCTTCAGGAACGCCCATGTCCTCGCGCCCTCGCGCCGCGTGGCCTCTGGTTGCCGTGTTCACCGCCGGTTACCTCGCCGCCTATCTCCTCCCCACCATCGTGGGACGGCTCTCCGTCTATCTGGGCCTCAGCACGGCGCAGGCCGGTCTGGTCGGCAGCGCCCTGCTGCTGAGTTCGGCCTCGGCCGGCTTCTGCCTGGCGGGCCGCGTCGAGACGTACGGGCCGCGCAGGCCGGCCCGGCTCGGCCTGGTGCTGGCCGTGCTGGGGTACGGCTGCGCCGCGCTGGCGGGTTCCGTGCCGCTGGTGGTCCTGGGAGCCATGGTCGGCGGTTTCGGCTCCGGTACGGCGACCGCGGTGGCCGCGGCGGGCATCGCAGCCCAGCGCGACCCGCACCGGACGTCGTCCCTGGGGCTGTTGAGCGTCTCGGCCACCGCGGGCGCCCTGTATCTGACGATCCCGCACCTGGGCGGCGGCCACCGGCTCCCGTTCGCGTCGATCGCGCTGGTCGCTCTCCTCGTCTGGCCGGCCACCTCCCGGCTCGGCAGCCCCGTCCCGGCCGGTCCGGCCGTCCCCGCGTCGGGACGGCTGCCGCACCGCCGCTCGGGCCTGGTGCTGGCGGGCGGCATGCTCGTCTGGTCCATGGCGCAGAACGCGTTGTGGGGGGTCAGCAGCCGCATCGGCGTGGACCAGGTCGGGCTCTCCGAGGTCACCATCGGCGCGGTGTTCGCCGCCGCGCTCGGCGCCGGTCTGCTCGGCGTGATGGGCGCCGGGATGCTGGGCGCCAGGCTCGGCCGGGCGGTGCCGATCGGTCTGGGCACCGTCGTGATCGCGGCGAGCATCGTGCTCAGCTCGTCGGCAGGCAGCCTCGGCTCGTTCGCGACCGGCGAGATCCTGTGGAACACCGTCTACCCGGTGGTCCTGTCGTATCTGATCGGCCTGGCCGCGTCCCTGGACGTGCGCGGGCGCTGGGCGGTCCTGGCGGGCTCGGCCTCATCGGTCGGCGTGGCCTGCGGTCCGGTGCTCGGCAGCGTGCTGTCCGAGGGGGCCGGCTTCCCGGTGATGGGGCTGATCCTGGGCGCCGTGACCCTGCTGGTCGCGGTTCCGGTGACGGCGGTCGCGCTGCACACCGGTGGGCGTCCGCTGGTGCCGGGTTCGGTGCGCCGCAGGGGCGGCGCTCCGGCGGCCCTGCTCGCGGTCACCACCGGTGCGGTGCCCGGCGCGGTACCGAAGCTGGGCGCGCCCGAGCAGGCCGTCACGGAGATAAGCCTGCCCGCGCTGCGCCGTCGGCGTCTGGTCAGGAGTGCGTTCCGGACGGCCGGCCCGTCGGGTGGCGGTCAGTCGAACGCGTACGCCTCGACCTCGGACAGGTAGCGCGCCCTGCGCTCCTCGTCGTGGTCGAGGAAGGCCGCCTCGAAGGAGTTGCGGGCCAGGGTGCGCAGCTGCTCGCGCTCCAGGCCGAGCGCCTCATGGACCGCGTGGAAGGTGTCTCCGACGTATCCGCCGAAGTAGGCGGGGTCGTCGGAGTTCACCGTGCAGAGCAGCCCGGCGTCCATCATGGCCCGCAGCGGGTGCTCCTCCAGCGTGTCGATGGCGCGCAGCCGTACGTTGGACAGCGGGCAGAGGGTGAGCGGCACCCGGTCGGCGGCCAGCCGCTTCACGAGTTCCGGGTCCTCCATGCAGCGCAGTCCGTGGTCGATGCGCTCCACGCCGAGCACGTCGAGCGCCTCGGTGATGTACGCCGGCGGCCCCTCCTCGCCCGCGTGGGCGACCTTGCGCAGTCCGAGCGCCCCGGCCGCGGCGTACACCTCGCGGAACTTGGCGGGCGGGTGGCCGACCTCGGCGGAGTCCAGACCGACGGCGCTGATCCGGTGCAGGTACGGCTTCGCGGCCTCCAGGGTCTCCAGCGCCGATTCGGCGGACTGGTCGCGCAGGAAGCACATGATCAGCTGGGTGGAGATGCCGTGCTTCTCCTCGCTGCGCTCCAGCGCACGGCCGAGCCCCTCGACGACCGTGCCGATGGCCACGCCGCGGGCGGTGTGCGCCTGCGGGTCGAAGAAGATCTCGGCGTGGCGCACGCCCTGGGCGGCGGCGCGGGTGAGGTAGGCGTCGGCGAGTTCGGTGAAGTCGTCCTCGGTCCGCAGCACCGCCATCAGCGCGTAGTACAGGTCGAGGAAGGTCTGCAGGTCGTCGAAGAGGTAGGCGGTGCGCAGCTCCTCGGTGTCCGCGTAGGGCAGCCGCACGCCGTTGCGTGCGGCGAGCGCGAAGGCCAGCTCGGGTTCGAGGGTTCCTTCGATGTGGAGGTGGAGTTCTGCTTTGGGGAGATGCACGGTGTTCTCACTTACGCATGGCGGTGCTGTTACGTGTCACGGGTGGCGGCTCGGTACCGGGACCCGGATCAGGTCCTGGGCAATGGTCAGTTCGCCCTCGAACCCGGCCGCCCGGGCCTGGGTCTCGAAGACTTCCGGATCCGGGTAGCGCTGGGAGAAGTGGGTGAGCACGAGGTGCCGTACACCCGCTTCCCGCGCGACCCGGGCGGCCTGTCCGGCGGTCAGGTGGCCGTGGTCGGCGGCCAGTGTTCTGTCCTCGTCGAGGAAGGTCGACTCGATGACCAGCATGTCGCACCCCTCGGCGAGCACGTACACGCCGTCGCACAGCCTCGTGTCCATGATGAACGCGAACCGCTGTCCGCGCCTGTGCTCGGAGACGTCGTCGAGGGTGACACCACCGAGGGTGCCCTCGCGCTGGAGCCGGCCGATGTCCGGTCCCGCGATGCCGTGCTCGGCGAGTTTCGCGGGCAGCATGCGCCGCCCGTCGGGCTCGACGAGCCGGTAGCCGTACGACTCGACGGGGTGCGAGAGCCTGTGGCTGCCGAGGGTGTACGCGTCCGTGGTGGCCAGCGGCCCGTCGGCGGCGACCGGGGCCTCGGTCAGTTCGACGGATTCCCGGTAGGCGGTGGCGTACCGCAGCCGTTCGAAGAAGTGCTGTCCGCTCGCCGGGTAGTGCGCGACGACGGGGTGCGGGACCTGGTCGAGGTTGATCCGCTGGATCACCCCGGCGAGGCCCAGCGAGTGGTCGCCGTGGAAGTGCGTGACGCAGATCCGGTCGATGTCGTGCGCGGCGACGCCGGCCCGCAGCATCTGGCGCTGGGTGCCCTCGCCGGGGTCGAAGAGGATGCCCTCGCCGTCCCAGCGCAGCAGGTAGCCGTTGTGGTTGCGGTGCCGGGTCGGGACCTGGCTGGCGGTGCCGAGGACGACGAGTTCACGTGACGACATGGGATGCGGCCGTCGCTAGCCGGGGGGCCACTGGAGACCGCGGCCGCCCAGGACGTGGGCGTGCGCGTGGAAGACGGTCTGCCCGGCTCCGGCACCGGTGTTGAACACGACCCGGTATCCGGTCTCGTCGACCTTCTCGTCGGCGGCGACGTGTCCGGCCTCGCTCAGGACGTCGGCGAGGATCTGCGGTTCCGCGGCGGCGAGGGACGCGGCGTCGGGGTGGTGGACGCGCGGGATGACCAGGACGTGGGTGGGGGCCTGGGGGTTGATGTCGCGGAAGGCCACCGTGGTGTCGGTCTCCCGGACGATGGTGGCCGGGATCTCGCCCGAGACGATCTTGCAGAACAGGCAGTCGGGCTGCGGTTCTCCTGCCATGGGGTTGCTCCTCTGTCTCGGTGATCCGTTACGGGGCAGCCTAGCGGGGCGCCCGGCCCCTGCGTCGTTCGAGGCGCGGGGTCCGGGGTCCAGCGGGGGCGCTGCCACCGCTGAACCCCGGACCTCGGCCGCCGGAGAGACCTGAAGCTCACTCCGGCAGTGTCGGCGCCACCTTCGCGGGCGTGCGGGTCAGCGACTCCAGTGCGATCCGGATCGCCTCGTCCAGCTGCGGGTCCCGGGCCGCCACGTGGTCCTGCGGCGCCATGACGACCTCGACATCGGGATCGACGCCGTGGTTCTCGACGCCCCAGCCGTATCCCTCCAGCCAGAAGGCGTACTTGGGCTGGGTGACCAGCGTGCCGTCGACGAGCCGGTACCGGCTGTCGATGCCCACCACGCCGCCCCAGGTGCGTACGCCGACCACGGGGCCGATGTTCAGCGCCTTGATCGCCGCGTTCACGATGTCGCCGTCCGAGCCGGAGAACTCGTTCGCGACGGCCACGACCGGACCGCGCGGCGCGTCGCCCGGGTAGCTGGAGGGCAGCATGCCGCGGGGCAGGTCCCAGCCGACGATGCGGCGGGCCAGCTTCTCCACCACCAGCTGGGAGGTGTGGCCGCCACGGTTCTCCCGCACGTCCACGACCAGTCCCTCGCGGGCGACCTCGGTGCGCAGGTCGCGGTGGATCTGGGCCCAGCCGGAGCCGACCATGTCGGGGACGTGGAGGTAGCCGAGCCGCCCGCCGGACTGCTCGTGCACGTACGCGCGCCGGTCGGCGACCCACGCGTGGTAGCGCAGCGCCTCCTCGTCGGCGATCGGCACGACGACGACGTGGCGCGGATCGCCGCCGTCGACCGGTGAGACGGTCAGCTCGACGGGTTTGCCCGCCGAGCCGGTGAGCAGCGGCGCGGGGCCGGTGAGCGGGTCGACGGGGTGGCCGTCGACGGCCACGATCACGTCACCCGTACGGACGGCGACGCCGGGTGCGGCGAGCGGCGCCCGGGCGGCCGGGTCCGAGGTCTCGGACGGCAGGATGCGGTCGATGCGCCAGTTCCCGTCGTCGTCGCGGGAGAGGTCGGCGCCGAGCAGTCCCTGCCGGGCGGAGTCGTCGCGCCAGCCGCCGGGCGGGGTCACATAGGCGTGCGAGGTGCCGAGTTCGCCCTGGACCTCCCACAGGAGGTCGATGAGGTCGTCGTGGGTGGCGACGCGCTCAAGGACGGGCCGGTAGCGGTCCAGGACGCCGTCCCAGTCGATGCCGCCCATGTCGGGGCGCCAGAAGTTGTCCCGCATGATGCGGCCGGCCTCGTCGTACATCTGGCGCCATTCGGCGGCCGGGTCGAGGGTGCGGCGGACACGGGAGAGGTCGACGGTGATGTTGTTGTCGTCGCTGTCGTCGTCGGAGCCCCCGGACACCCGGCTGTCGGACGGGACGACACGCAGCTTGCCGTGGCTGTGCAGGACGAGGCGCTTGCCGTCGCCGCTGACCGCGAACCGGCTGATGTCGGAGGCGAGTTCCTCGCAGCGCAGCTTCTCCAGGTCGTACCGCTCCAGGACGGGCTCGGGGTGGCGGGCGTCGGGGGTGGGGGCGCTCGTGCCGAGGACCCCGGTGACCGGGTGGCGCAGCCACAGCAGCCCGTCCTTCGCGGCCCGCAGCGAGGAGTAGCTGGCGGCCTCGACGGGCAGCGGCACGATCCGGTCGGCGAGGCCGTCCAGGTCGATGCGGGTGACGGGGAGCGCGGTGGGGTTGTCCTCGCCGTCGCCGCCCTTCTCCTTCTCCGTCGGGCGGCCGTGGAGCTGTGGTCCGAACGGGGACGGGGTGGTCGCGGCGAGCGTCAGCAGGTGCGGCCGGCAGGCTCCGATGAACGCCAGGTCGAAGACGTGGGAGTCGTAGATCGGGTCGAAGGCCCGCTCGGAGAGGAACGCCAGGTGCTTGCCGTCGGCCGTGAAGGCGGGCGCGAAGTCCCGGAAGCGCAGCGGGGTGGCCTCGGACACCGACAGGTCGGCGAGGTGCGCGAGCTTGAGCCGGCTGAGCGGTTCGGGGCCGGGGTGCGACCAGGCGAGCCAGGCGGAGTCGGGCGAGAAGACGAGGCCGGAGGCGTCGCCGTGCTCGCTGCGGTCGACCTCGTGGACCTCGCCGCTCTCCCGCTCCACGACGAGGACGCGCCCGTCGTGGGCGGCGACGGCGAAGCGGCTGCCGTCGGGTGCGGGGACCAGGTCGAGGACCCGGCCGATCCGGCCCGCGGCCAGGCGGCGGGGTACGGCGCCGGGGCCGGTCCCGGTGGCCGGTGCGCACTCCAGCGCGTCGTCGCCCTCGGCGTCGGTGACCCAGACGACGTGCTGGTCGCCGTCGGCCTGGAAGGTGTGCGGCAGCCTGGCCCGTACGCCGGGCTCGACGGCGAGCGCGCGGGCCGGGCCCTCGCGGTGGGTGACCCAGTGGACGGCGCCGCGGGACCCGACGGCGCTGCCGCGGCCGGTGCGGTCGGGCGACGCGGTGTGCAGGTGGCTGCCGGCGTGCACGGAGTGCGGCTGGAGGTCGGCGCGCTGACCTCCGAGCCTGATGTCGAGGCGGCGGGGGCCGTCGCTCTCCAGGCTGTCCAGGAGCCACAGTTCGCCGGCGGACGCGTAGGCGACGCGGGTGCCGTCCGTGGTGGCGTGCCGGGCGTAGAAGCCCTCGATGCCGGTGTGCCGGCGCAGGCCGGTGCCGTCGGGGAGGGAGGAGTAGAGCGCGCCGACGCCTTCGTGGTCGGAGAGGAAGGCGATGCGGTCGCCGACCCACATCGGGCACTCGATGTTGCCGTCGATGTCCTCGTGGACGCGTACGAACTCCGCCGGGTCCCCCTCGGCCGCGATCCAGAGCTTGCCCGCGGTGCCGCCCCGGTAGCGCTTCCAGGTGGCGGCCTCGCGCCCCATCGTGGCCGAGAGCAGCAGGACCCGGCCGCCGGGACCGTACGCGAGGGAGCCGACCGGTCCGTACGGGAGGGTCCGTGCGGGACCTCCGTCGACCGGGACGGCGCGGGCCCAGCTGCGCCGGAGCGAGACCTGGCCCTGGGTACTGGTGACCAGCACGTCGCCGTCCGGTGTCCAGCCGCGTACGGCGGTCCGCGCGTCGCCCCAGTGGGTCAGCCGCCGGGAGGGGCCGCCGTCGACGGGGGCGACGTGTACCTCGGGTGCCCCGTCCCGGGTGGACGTCCACGCGACGAGGGTGCCGTCGGGAGATATCCGCGGCTGGGTGACGGGGCGGTTGTCGGCGCTGACACGCCAGGCTCGGCCGCCGTCGAGCGGCGCGAGCCAGACATCGTCCTCGGCGGTGAAGGCGATCGAGTCGCCCTGGACATGGGGATAGCGGAGGTAGGAAGGCTGTGTCACAACGATCAGCCTAGGCCGCGGCCGTGGCCGGCGGAACGATGTTGGCCGGAGTCCGCCGTCCGGGCGGCTCACTTCCCCTGGGGGTGTTCGGTGACCGTGACGGTCACGGTCACCGTCGGCCGGACTCCTCCCCCGCCACCGCTGCCGGCGCCCCCGTCGGCCGGTGCGGAAGTCGGGGGCGGTGCCTCGCAGTTGCCCAGCAGGGTGGCCCGGAACACGGTCCGGGCGCCGGCCTTCGCGGTCAGGTCACCGCGTACGCACCGGCCGTCGACCGCCTGGCGGACCTGGCCGGTGATCTTTATGTCCCGGCCGTCCTTCGTCCTGCCGCTGCAGTCGACGTCGGCGACGCGGCGCGTGGAGGCGGTGGCCGAACCGGCCCGCGCGGACGGCGTCTTCGCCCCGTCCCCTTCCACCTTCGCCGTGCAGGTCAGCCACTGGACCCGCACGCCTTCGTGCTCCAGGGCGCTGGTGGCGGTGCGGTCCGTGGTCACGGCGATGGACGCGGTGTTCAGCCCGTCCACGGGTTCGCAGGCGGCGAGGCCCGCGACTACTGCGGCCGCGAGGCAGATCACGGCCGGAAAGCGACGGGTCCTTCGGCGGCCCCATGCCCTTGATGTCCCCATACGGGCAGCTTCCCACCACTCCTGACGCAGCGGTAGACCGCTTGCGGCCACAACTGCCCCGGAGAAGGGCCTCTACGACCAGCGGCCCGTGCGTCCCAGCAGCAGCGCAGTCGCCGCGGTACCCGCGGTCGACGTGCGCAGCACCGTCGGTCCGAGGCGGCAGGTCCGGGCGCCGGCGGCGGCGAACACGGCCAGCTCCTCGGGCGAGACGCCGCCTTCAGGCCCTACGACCAGCACGATCTCGCCCGCGTCGGGCAGGTCGACAGCGGCCAGCGGTTCGCTGTCGTGTCCCCGGTCCTCGTGCAGCACGGCAGCGAAGTCGGCCGTGGCCAGAAGTGCGGCAACCTGCTTGGTCGTTGCCGCGTCCGCCACGTCGGGGAACCGGACCCGGCGCGACTGCTTGCCGGCCTCACGGGCCGTATTGCGCCACTTCGCAAGGGACTTGAGGCCTCGGTCGCCCTTCCACTGGGTGATGCAGCGCGCGGCCTGCCACGGCACGACCGCATCGACGCCGGTCTCCGTCATCGTCTCGACGGCGACCTCGCCGCGGTCCCCCTTGGGCAGCGCCTGGACGACGGTGATACGGACGCCTGGCCGGGGTTCCTCGTGGACGGACTCCAGGCCGGCGATCACCAGCCGGTCCTTGCCCTCGGCGGCGCTCACGACGCCTTCCGCCCAGCGACCCAGGCCATCCGTCAGGACGACTTCCTCACCGGCGTGCAGGCGTTTCACGGAGACGGCGTGCCGCCCCTCTGGCCCTTCCAGAACGAAGCCCGGCCCCTGCGGCATCCGGTCGACGACGAAGACGGGTGCCGTCACTGTGTACTCCTTGTGCTCACTGCCGTCCGTGCGGCGTCCAGTTCCTCGGCCAGCAGCCTGACCAGCCGGCCGGCGGGCAGCTCGCGCGCCATCCGGTGCCCCTGCCCCGCCCACAGTGCCATGCCCTGCGCGTCCCCGGCCTTGGCCGCCGCCTTGCGCAGCGCCGCGGTCAGCTGGTGCACCTGAGGATAGGCGGCGGGGGCGTACGGTCCGTGCTCGCGCACGAAACGGTTGACCAGGCCGCGGGCCGGGCGCCCGGAGAACGCCCGGGTCAGGGTGGTGCGGACGAACAGCGGATTGGTGAGGGCCTGCTTGTGCAGGAGGTGGGCGCCCGACTCGGGGCCGGCCAGGAAGGCGGTGCCGAGCTGTGCGGCATCGCCGCCCGCCGCCAGCACCGCGGCGATCTGGGAGCCGCGCATGATCCCGCCCGCGGCGATGATCGGTATCTGCACGGTCTCGCGCACCTGGGCCACCAGGCAGAGCAGCCCGGTCCCGGTACCGTCGGTCTGCGGATCGTCGCGGAACGTGGACTGGTGGCCGCCCGCCTCGATGCCCTGGGCGCAGACGGCGTCGGCGCCCGCCCACTGGGCGGCCTGGGCCTCCTCGGGCGAGGTGACCGTGACGACGGTGTACGTACCCACCGCGGCGAACGCGTCGAGGGTGTCGCGGGAGGGGCAGCCGAAAGTGAAGGAGACGACCGGGACGGGGTCCTCCAGCAGGATGGCGAGCTTCGCCTCGTAGCCGTCGTCGCCGCCGGTGTCGGTGTCGCCGAGCGGGGTCTCGTACCAGGAGGTCTCACCCGCGAGCTGGTGCCGGTACACCTCGACGGCGGCCGGGTCGGCGAGGTTCGGCTGCGGCATGAAGAGATTGACGCCGAAGGGCTGGCCGGTGAGCCCGCGCACCTGCTTGACCTCGTTGTACATGCCGTCCGTCGTCTTGTACCCGGCGGCCAGGAAGCCGAGTCCGCCGGCCTCGGCGACAGCCGCGACGAGCTGCGGACAGGAGACTCCGCCCGCCATCGGGGCCTGCACGATCGGATACCGGCAGAGATCGGTCAACGCGGATGACATGACCGCATCGTGTCATGTCCCCCGTGTCCGGTGATGCGCACCCCGCTGCCACGTTTTGTCCGCAATGCGGTACGGGCCCGGAAACCGGGCCCGTACGACATCGTTGCGCGACTCGGCCGCAGGCCCTAGCGGCCGTTGAACGCGTCCTTCAGCCGCGAGAACAGCCCCTGCTGCCCGGGCTGGAACTGGCCGGTGGGCCGCTCCTCGCCGCGCAGTTTCGACAGCTCGCGCAGAAGGCGCTCCTGCTCCGGGTCCATCTTCGTCGGGGTCATCACCTCGACGTGCACGATCAGGTCGCCGCGCCCGCCGCCTCGCAGGTGCGTGATGCCGCGCCCGTGCAGCGGGACGGACTGGCCGGACTGGGTGCCCGGCCGGATGTCGACCTCCTCCAGCCCGTCGAGCGTCTCCAGCGGCACCTTGGTGCCGAGGGCCGCCGCCGTCATCGGGATGGTGACCGTGCAGTGCAGATCGTCGCCGCGCCGCTGGAACACGGCGTGCGGCAGCTCGTGGATCTCGACGTAGAGATCACCGGCCGGGCCGCCGCCGGGGCCGACCTCGCCCTCGCCCGCGAGCTGGATGCGGGTGCCGTTGTCCACACCCGCGGGGATCTTCACGGTGAGCGTGCGCCGCGAGCGGATGCGGCCGTCACCGGCGCACTCCGGGCACGGCGTCGGCACGACCGTGCCGAAGCCCTGGCACTGGGGGCAGGGCCGCGACGTCATGACCTGGCCGAGGAACGACCGCGTGACCTGCGAGACCTCGCCGCGGCCGCGGCACATGTCACAGGTCTGGGCGGAGGTGCCGGGCGCGGCGCCCTCACCGCTGCAGGTCGTACAGACGACGGCCGTGTCGACCTGGATGTCCTTGGTCGTACCGAAGGCCGACTCGGAGAGGTCGATCTCCAGCCGGATCATGGCGTCCTGGCCGCGACGGGTGCGCGAACGGGGTCCGCGCTGCGACGCCGTACCGAAGAACGCGTCCATGATGTCGGAGAAGTTGCCGAAGCCGCCCTGTCCGAATCCGCCCGCGCCACCACCTCCGGAGGCGGACAACGGGTCGCCGCCGAGGTCGTAGACCTGCTTCTTCTGAGCGTCCGACAACACCTCGTAAGCGGCGTTGATCTCCTTGAACCGCTCCTGGGTCTTCGGATCGGGGTTCACATCCGGGTGCAGCTCGCGGGCGAGCCTCCGGAAGGCCTTCTTGATCTCGTCCTGCGAAGCGTCGCGGCGCACGCCGAGTACGGCGTAGTAGTCCGTGGCCACTTACGACTCCGCCAGGATCTGTCCGACGTAACGTGCCACTGCGCGTACCGCTCCCATCGTTCCGGGGTAGTCCATGCGGGTCGGTCCGACCACGCCGAGTTTGGCGACTGCCTCGTCGCCCGAACCGTAGCCGACCGCGACGACGGACGTGGAGTTGAGCCCCTCGTGGGCGTTCTCGTGCCCGATACGTACGGTCATGCCCGAGTCCTTGGCCTCGCCGAGCAGCTTCAGCAGCACGACCTGCTCCTCCAACGCCTCCAGCACCGGCCGGATCATCACAGGGAAGTCGTGCCCGAAGCGGGTGAGGTTGGAGGTGCCGCCGATCATCAGCCGCTCCTCCGTCTCCTCGACAAGGCATTCGAGCAGGATCGAGAGCACGGTGGACACGGTTCCCCGGTCCTCGCTCTCGAAGGATTCCGGCAGGTCCTGCACCAGCTGCGGAACGTCCGCGAAACGGCGTCCCACGACCCGGCTGTTGAGCCGCGCCCGCAGATCGGCGAGAGAGGTCTCGCCGAACGGTGCGGGGCAGTCGACCAGCCGCTGTTCGACCCGGCCGGTGTCCGTGATCAGCACGAGCATCAGCCGGGCGGGGGCCAGGGACAGCAGTTCCACGTGCCGCACCGTCGAGCGGGTCAGCGAGGGGTACTGCACGACGGCGACCTGCCGGGTCAGCTGCGCGAGCAGCCGTACGGTACGTCCCACGACATCGTCGAGGTCGACCGCGCCGTCGAGGAAATTCTGAATGGCACGGCGCTCCGGCGACGACAGGGGCTTGACGCCCGCGAGCTTGTCGACGAAGAGCCGGTAACCCTTGTCCGTCGGGATGCGTCCCGCGCTGGTGTGCGGCTGGGCGATGAAGCCCTCGTCCTCCAGCACCGCCATGTCGTTGCGGACGGTGGCCGGGGAGACCCCCAGCTTGTGCCGCTCCGTGAGCGCCTTGGAGCCGACGGGCTCCTCGGTGCCGACATAGTCCTGGACGATGGCGCGCAGCACTTCGAGTCTGCGTTCGCTGAGCATCGCGCACACCTCCAGCTGTGTACCTCGGTGGTTCTCGGGCCGTTCCCGGGTCTTCTCCTGGCACTCTGTGCGTACGAGTGCCAGCAATCCCCCGGCCAGTGTACGGCGACGGGGTAGCCCCCTAGCAAGGGCGACCGGCCACGCTACCGCGAGACTGCGCAGGTCGTTGCCGATAGCGTCGTCGTATGGACGCCTCTTGGGAAGAGTTCGGCTGGGAGCGACTCGGACACGGAGTGGGCCGGCGACGCCTTCCGGTGTGGGATGCAACGGTCGCCCTCGTCGCCGGGACCGACGGAGTGCTGCTCTGCGACACCGGGTCGTCACTCCGTGAAGCGGTGGAGGTACGCACCCAGGCACAGGCGCTGCTGGGCCGAAGGGTGACGCATATCGCACTCAGCCACCCCCACTTCGATCATGTGCTGGGCACGGCGGCCTTCGCCGGGACACAGGTGTACGGCGCGGTGGGCACGGCGGATCTGCTGCGGCGAGGGGCGGACGAGTTGCACGCCGACGCGGTACGGCACGGTCTGCCCGAGCACGACGCGGCGGAGTCGGCCGATGTGCTGGTGGCGCCCCGTCACGAGGTGTGCGCCGAATGGACGCTCGACCTGGGCGGCGGGCGCGAGGTGCAGCTCGTGAACGCCGGTCCGGCGCACAGCGGTCACGACCTGGCGGTGCTGGTCCCGGGCGTCCCCGGCTCCCCCGCGATCGTGTTCTGCGGCGATCTGGTCGAGGAGTCCGGTGAGCCCCAGGCGGGCCCGGACGCCTTTCCCGCACGCTGGCCGGCGGCGCTGGACCGGCTGCTGGAGCTGGGCGGCGAGGACGCGCTGTACGTGCCGGGGCACGGGGCCGTGGTGGACGCCGCGTTCGTCCGGGCCCAACGCGACGGCCTTGCCGTCCGGTTCGGCGTGTCGTAGACCGTTCCCCGCTTATCGTCGTCCGATGCGCAGCTACCAGCCGGACCTGACCCCGCCGTGGAAGAAGTCCGCCCCCGTCCCCGAGGTGCCCGCCGAGCCCGATCTGGTCGTGGAGGACGTCGCCACCGGCTTCTGCGGTGCGGTGATCCGGTGCGAGAAGACGGCCGAGGGCCCGACGGTGACTCTGGAGGACCGCTTCGGCAAGCACCGGGTCTTCCCGATGGCGCCGCGCGGCTTCCTGCTGGAGGGCCGGGTCGTCACGCTGGTGCGCCCGTCGGCGGGCGGCCCGGTCCGGCCGGCCCGTACGGCCTCCGGCTCGGTGGCGGTGCCCGAGGCGCGGGCCCGGGTGGCGCGGGCGGGGCGGATCTACGTGGAGGGCCGGCACGACGCCGAGCTGGTGGAGCGGGTCTGGGGCGACGACCTGCGCATCGAGGGCGTGGTCGTGGAGTACCTGGAGGGCATCGACGACCTTCCCGCGATCGTGCGCGAGTTCTCACCGGGTCCGGACGCGCGTCTGGGGGTACTGGTCGACCATCTCGTACCGGGCTCCAAGGAGTCCCGGATCGCGGCACAGATCTCGGACGGGAACGTCCTGGTGGTCGGCCACCCGTACATCGACGTGTGGGAGGCCGTGAAGCCGTCCTCCGTCGGGATCCCCGGATGGCCGGTGGTGCCGCGGGGGCAGGACTGGAAGACGGGTGTGTGCCGGTCGCTGGGGTGGCCGGAGAACACGGGTGCGGCCTGGCAGCACATCCTGTCCCGGGTGAGGTCCTACAAGGACCTGGAGCCGGAGCTGCTGGGATGTGTGGAGCATCTCATCGACTTCGTGACGGCCCCTGCCGAGTAGGCCCGGCCTGCCTGCCGTCTCGGCCCACCCCCGCAGGCCAGTTCCCCCAGGCCACCGCCGCAACAGCCCTGTGCCGTCTCGGCCCACCCCCGCAGGCCTGTTCCCTCAGTCCACCAGGTCCCGCACCACCGCGTCCGCCAGCAGCCGCCCGCGCAGGGTCAGCACCGCGCGCCCCTCCCCGTACGGGCCGGGCTCCAGCAGGCCGTCGTCCACCGCCCGCCCGGCCGCCGCAAGTCCGGCCGGGGCGAGCAGCGACAGCGGGCAGCCGTCGACGAGCCGGAGCTCCAGCAGGATGCGCTCGACCCGCCGGTCCTCCGCGGAGAGGATCTCGCGGCCCGCGCCGGGCGAGCGCCCCTCGGCGAGCGCCTGCGCGTACGCCCCGGGGTGCTTCACGTTCCACCAGCGCACGCCGCCGACGTGACTGTGCGCGCCGGGTCCGGCGCCCCACCAGTCGGCCCCGCGCCAGTAGAGCTCGTTGTGCAGGCAGCGGCCCTCGGGCGTCCGGGCCCAGTTCGACACCTCGTACCAGGAGAAGCCGGCCGCGACCATCGCCTCGTCCGCGATGAGATACCGGTCGGCGTGCGCGTCGTCGTCCGTCATCGGGATCTCGCCGCGCTTGATCCGGCGGGCCAGCTGGGTGCCCTCCTCGACGATCAGGGCGTACGCCGACACGTGGTCGGGCCCGGCGCCGATCGCGGCGTCGAGGGAGGCGCGCCAGTCGTCGTCGGACTCCCCCGGGGTGCCGTAGATCAGGTCGAGGTTGACGTGCTCGAAGCCGGCCGCCCTGGCCTCGGCGACACAGGCCTCGGGCCGGCCCGGGGTGTGGGTGCGGTCGAGGATCTTCAGGACGTGCTGCCGGGCGCTCTGCATCCCGAAGGAGATCCGGTTGAAGCCGCCCTCGCGCAGCTCGGCGAGGTAGGCGGGCCCGACGGACTCCGGGTTGGCCTCGGTGGTGATCTCGGCATCGTCCGCGAGGCCGAACTCCTCCCGGATCGCGGCCAGCATCCGGACCAGGTCGGCGGCGGCCAGCAGCGTCGGCGTACCGCCTCCGACGAAGACCGTACGGACCTGGCGGGGGTCGTCGCCGAGGACCTTGCGGGCCTGGCGGACCTCGCCGATGAGGTGGGAGGCGTAGTTGTCCCGGGAGGCCAGTGCACCGCCCGAGCCGCGCAGCTCGGTCGCGGTGTAGGTGTTGAAGTCGCAGTAGCCGCAGCGGGTCGCGCAGTACGGCACGTGCAGGTAGAAGCCGAGCGGGCGTTCGGCGGCGCCTTCCAGGGCATGGCGGGGCAGCGCCCCGTCGTCGGGCACGGGCTCACCATCGGGCAGTACGGAAGGCATACCGCCCATTGTCGCGCGCCGCCCGCCGTCCGGACGCCACGCCCGGGGAGGGGGAGCTACTCGGCCTGAAGGACCAGCAGCGCCAGATCGTCGTCCGGCGGGCGCTCGGCGAAGGCGTGCACGGCGTGCTTGATGCGGTCCGCGATGCCATCGGCGGTCAGTCCGGCGCAGCCGGAGAGCGCCTGCGCGAGCCCGTCGCCGTCGTCGAACATCAGGGGGCCCGAGCGCCGCTCCGTGACCCCGTCGGTGACGCACAGGAGGCTGTCGCCGGGGGCCAGGTCGAAACTCTGGGTCTCGTAGACGGCGTCGTCCATGACGCCGAGGAGCAGCTGCGGTTCGGCGGCCGGCCGCACGGTGCCGTCGGGGCGCAGCAGCAGCGGCAGCGGGTGCCCCGCGCTGACCAGGGTGCAGCGGGCTCCGCCGCCGGGCAGCGGCACCAGCTCCCCGTACAGCAGGGAGAGGAACCGGGACTGTCCGCTGTCCGCCGAGTGCTGGCCGCCGGCCGCGGCGACCATGAGTGCGGCCGCCTCGGCCGCCTCCATCGCGTCGTCGAGGAGCAGCCGGTTGAGCCGGACCAGGACCTCGTCGGCCTGGAAGCCCTCACGGGCCAGCAGCCGCAGCCAGGGGCGGGCGAGCCCGGTCACTACGGCCGCCTCGGGGCCGCTGCCCTGGACATCGCCGAGGATGAAGCACCAGCGGTCGCCCGGGCACGGGAAGATGTCGTAGAAGTCACCGCCGACCACGCCGTCGTCGCTGGGTTCGTAGACCAGCGAGCTGACGACGCCCGGTATGTCGGCGACCTTGCTGGGCAGCAGCCCGCGCTGGAGGATGCGGCTGATGGTGGCCTGCCGGGTGTAGGCGCGGGCGGCGCCGACGGCGAGTCCGACCCTGCGTACGAAGTCCTCGATGAGCGCCGTGACCTCGTCGGGGACCCGGGCGATGCCTTCGCGGCCGAGGAGTACGGCTCCGAGGGTGCGGCCGCCCGAGGTGATCCGGTAGGCGAGCGCGACGCCTTCGATCCCGTCCGGCTGCCCGCCGTCCTCGGCGCTGCCGGGCCACGGCATCGACACGGGGCCGGTGCCGACCCGCTCGGGAAGCCGGAGCGGGTCGCCCTCCAGCAGGTCGCGCAGCGGCTGGATGCGGGTCTCGTCGACATGCCAGACCTTGGCGAGGCGCGGGACGGCCGCGCGTCCTGGGGTCTCGGGTTCCAGCCAGATCGCGCACCAGTCGGCGAGCCGGGGCACGAGTAACTGTCCGGCGAGCGCGGCCACGATGTCCTCGTCGAGCTGGCCTGCCAGCAGGTCCGAGGCCTCGGCGAGGAACGACAGCGCTCCGCGGCCCGCCCAGTCCGCGTCGTCGCGCAGGGCGCGGCGGGCGGTGGGGGCGAGCAGTTCGGCGGCGCGCAGTCCGCGCTGGAATCCGGCCTCCGGGCGCGCGTCGGGGAAGGGGTTCCAGTCGTCGACGGGGAGCCGGGCCCAGACGGTCTTGAGGCCGGTGCGGTAGGTGATGCCCCAGCGCTCGGCGAGGGTGGCGACGAGCTCCAGGCCGCGCCCGTACTCGGCGGGCTCCCCCGGTCCGTCCTGGCCCCCTGTGGCGTCCTCGGGGTGGTCGCTGCGCACGGCGCGGGCCGGGTGGTGGTCGGAGACCTCCAGGACGAGCGCGGAGGCCTCGTCCTCGGTCGCCTCCTCCAGCCGGAAGAGCAGTTCGACGTTGGTCCCGGCGTGCACGACGGCGTTGGTGACGAGTTCGCTGACGACGACCGCCGCGTCGTCGGACAGCCGCTCGCTGAAGCCGACGGCCGCGGGCAGCCCGAGCCCGCTCCATTCGGCGAGTGCCGCCGCGACGAACCGCCGGGCCGCGGAGGGCGCGAGCAGGTTCCCGGGCAGGCTCGTCCGCGCGACGGGCTGTGCGCCCGCGGACGCGCCAGTGGTTCCGGGACGTTGCACGATGTCCCGCTGCAAGGGAATGGACCCCACAGGGCGGCTCCTGACCTGTTCTCGCTCTGCCTGTTCTCCGTTAAGACGGACCCTCTATGCGCCGCTGACGACACGGACAGAGTGACAGATCGACCCTTCGCATACGCGTCGAGTTACCGAAGTGCCTGGAGAACGCAGGGCGGCCCCCCGCGCGGAGCGCGGCGGGCCGGGTGCCGGGAACAGGCCGGAAGGCCGGTCGCTACGCCTCGCGGGAGCCCGCGTACATGTCCTCGATCAGGTCCTTGTACGCGCGCTCGACGACCGGCCGCTTCAGCTTGAGGCTGGGGGTGACCTCGCCGTGCTCGATGTCGAGGTCACGCGGGAGCAGCCGGAACTGCTTGATGGTCTGCCAGCGCTGCAGTCCCTCGTTGAGACGCTTGACGTAGCCGTCGATGAGCTCGACGGTCAGCGGGGAGGCCACCACGTCCGCGTAGGACTTGCCCTCCATGCCGTTCTCCGCGGCCCAGTCGAGGATGGTCGGCTCGTCGAGGGCGATGAGCGCGGTGCAGAAGTTACGGTCCGCGCCGTGCACCAGGATGTTGGAGACGAACGGACAGACCGCCTTGAACTGGCCCTCGACCTCGGCCGGCGCGATGTACTTGCCGCCGGACGTCTTGATCAGGTCCTTCTTGCGGTCGGTGATCCGCAGATAGCCGTCCACGGACAGCTCTCCGATGTCGCCGGTGTGGAACCAGCCGTCGGCCTCCAGCACCTCGGTCGTCTTCTCCGGCAGCCCCTGGTAGCCCTGCATCACACCGGGGCCGCGCAGGAGGATCTCGCCGTCGTCGGCGATCCGGACCTCGGTGCCGGGGAGCGGCTTGCCGACGGTGCCGGTGCGGTAGGCCTCGCCCGGGTTGACGAAGGAGGCCGCGCTGGTCTCGGTGAGGCCGTAGCCCTCAAGGATGTGGATGCCGGCGCCGGCGAAGAAGAAGCCGATCTCGGGAGCGAGCGCGGCGGAGCCGGAGACACAGGCGCGGAGCCGGCCGCCGAAGGCCTCACGGATCTTGGCGAAGACGAGGGTGTCGGCGACCTTGTGCTTGGCACCGAGCGCGAACGGGACGGAGGGGGTGCCCGTGCGCCGGAAGTTGTCCTGGGAGACCTTCGCGTACTCGCGGGCGACCCCGGCCGCCCAGAGGAAGATCTTGTACTTGGCCCCGCCGCCGGCGCGGGCCTTGGCCGCGACGCCGTTGTAGACCTTCTCGAAGATCCGGGGGACGGCCGCCATGTATGTCGGCTGGACGACGGGCAGGTTCTCGATGATCTTGTCGACCCGGCCGTCGACGGCGGTGACGTGTCCCACCTCGATCTGGCCGGAGGTGAGGACCTTGCCGAAGACGTGCGCGAGCGGCAGCCAGAGGTACTGGACGTCGTCCTTGGTGATCAGCCCGGTGGCGACGGTGGCCTTGGCCATGTACGACCAGTTGTCGTGCGGGAGCCGTACGCCCTTGGGGCGGCCGGTGGTGCCCGAGGTGTAGATGAGGGTGGCGAGCTGCTCGGGGGTGATCGCGTCGACCCGCTCGGTGATCGCGTCCGGGTTCTCGGCCAGGTGTCCGGCGCCCAGGGCCTCCAGGTCGGCCAGCGTGAGCACCCAGCCCTCCGGGTCACCCTCGGCCGGTCCGGCACCCTCGGCGTCGATGACGACGACGTGCGTGAGGTTCGGCAGTTCGGCGCGGCGCTCGCGGGCCTTGGCCAGCTGCGCGGCGTCCTCGGCGATCAGCACCCGGCTCTCGGAGTCGGCGAGGATGAACGCCGACTCCTCGGTGTTCGTCGAGGGGTAGATCGTGGTGGTCGCGGCGCCCGCGCACGTGACCCCGAGGTCGGCCAGGATCCACTCGACCCGGGTGCTCGCGGCGAGCGCGACGCGCTCCTCCGGCTGCACGCCCAGAGCGATCAGCCCGGCCGCCACGGCGTAGACCCGCTCGGCGGCCTGGCCCCAGCTGAGCGACTTCCACTCGTCGGGCCCCTGACCGGCGGCCGCGGGGACGGGATAGCGGTAGGCCTCCCCGTCCGGGGTGGCCGCCACCCGGTCGATGAAGAGGGTCGCCACGGAGGGCGGACGGTTCTCGATCATGGTCTGTGTGTCGCTCACGACATCCTCCGGGCCTGCGGCAGTGCTTCACGACGGGCTACTGGTTGCGGTGTGCTCTCCGCTTACGTCTGCGTGCTTGATCCTGCTTGTTTAACTGGCGAGTAACTACGAAGCCGTGATCAGAGTAAAGCGCCCGCGCGCCCCGCGTAAGAGGCAACAGGGCCCCGCTTCATAACGAACGGGCCCCCGCGACGCAGCGTTCTGCGATGCGGGGACCCGTTCGTCTACCGGCCGGTAGGGAGTGGGGGCGAGCTCCGTGCCGCCGCTCGCCCCACGCCTCCGTACTACTTCTTGGCCTTGGTCTCCCCGGCGGACTCGTCGGTCGACAGCACGGAGATGAACGCGTCCTGCGGCACCTCCACATTGCCGACCATCTTCATCCGCTTCTTGCCTTCCTTCTGCTTCTCCAGCAGCTTCCGCTTACGGGAGATGTCACCGCCGTAGCACTTGGCGAGGACGTCCTTGCGGATGGCGCGGACGGTCTCACGGGCGATGACCCGGGAGCCGATGGCCGCCTGGATCGGCACCTCGAAGTTCTGCCGCGGGATGAGCTTCTGCAGCTTGGCGACGAGCCGGACGCCGTACGCGTACGCCTTGTCCTTGTGCGTGACGGCCGAGAAAGCGTCGACCTTGTCGCCGTGCAGCAGGATGTCGACCTTGACGAGCTCGGCGGACTGCTCGCCGGTGGGCTCGTAGTCGAGCGAGGCGTAACCGCGGGTCTTGGACTTCAGCTGGTCGAAGAAGTCGAAGACGATCTCGGCGAGCGGCAGGGTGTAGCGGATCTCGACCCGGTCCTCGGAGAGGTAGTCCATGCCGAGGAGGCTGCCGCGGCGCTGCTGGCAGAGCTCCATGATCGCGCCGATGAACTCGCTGGGCGCCAGGACCGTGGCCCGGACGACCGGCTCGTGCACCTTGTCGATCTTGCCCTCGGGGAATTCACTCGGGTTGGTGACGACGTGCTCGCTGCCGTCCTCCATCTCGACGCGGTAGACCACGTTGGGGGCGGTCGCGATGAGGTCGAGGCCGAACTCGCGCTCCAGCCGCTCGCGGACCACGTCGAGGTGGAGCAGACCGAGGAAGCCGACGCGGAAGCCGAAGCCGAGCGCTGCGGAGGTCTCCGGCTCGTACACCAGGGCGGCGTCGTTGAGCTGAAGCTTGTCGAGGGCCTCGCGCAGGTCCGGGTAGTCCGATCCGTCCAGCGGGTACAGACCCGAGAACACCATCGGCTTGGGGTCCTTGTAACCGCCCAGCGCCTCGGTCGCACCGTTGTGCAGGGAGGTGATCGTGTCACCGACCTTGGACTGCCGGACGTCCTTCACCCCGGTGATGATGTAGCCGACCTCACCGACACCGATGCCGTCGGACGGGGTCATCTCCGGGGAGGACACCCCGATCTCCAGCAGCTCGTGGGTGGCTCCGGTCGACATCATCCGGATGCGCTCGCGCTTGTTCAGCGAACCGTCGATGACACGGACGTACGTCACGACGCCCCGGTACGAGTCATAGACCGAGTCGAAGATCATCGCGCGGGCCGGGGCGTCCGCCTTGCCGACGGGCGCGGGGACGTCCCTGACCACCCGGTCGAGGAGGGCGTCCACGCCGACCCCGGTCTTCGCCGAGACCTTGAGGACGTCCTCGGGCTGGCAGCCGATGAGGTTGGCCAGCTCCTCGGAGAACTTCTCGGGCTGGGCGGCCGGCAGGTCGATCTTGTTGAGCACCGGGACGATGGTGAGGTCGTTCTCCATGGCCAGGTAGAGGTTGGCCAGTGTCTGGGCCTCGATGCCCTGCGCGGCGTCGACCAGCAGGACCGTGCCCTCACAGGCCGCGAGCGAACGGGAGACCTCGTAGGTGAAGTCGACGTGTCCCGGGGTGTCGATCATGTTGAGGACGTGGGTGCTGCCCTGGCCCTCACCGGCGGTGGGCGCCCAGGGCAGCCGGACCGCCTGGGACTTGATGGTGATGCCACGCTCGCGCTCGATGTCCATCCGGTCGAGGTACTGAGCGCGCATCTGCCGCTGGTCGACCACACCGGTCAGCTGGAGCATCCGGTCGGCAAGGGTCGACTTGCCGTGGTCGATGTGCGCGATGATGCAGAAATTGCGGATCAGCGCCGGGTCGGTACGGCTCGGCTCGGGCACGTGGAGAGGAGTCGCGGGCACGCAGGGTCCTGATTCTTGAGACGCCGAACGCCGTGTCTCGGGTCGATGTCGGGTCGGTCGGATCTGTACGTAGCCTCCATCGTCCCACGCCTGCGGGGTGAAGACCGGTTTGGGCCGGTCGGAGCGCGGCTGGTACCGTGGGCAGCTGTGCCTCGTGGCCCTTGGGCCGCAGGACACACACCGAAGATCCAACGAACCTGAAAAGGCTCTGTCGTGGCGAACATCAAGTCCCAGATCAAGCGGAACAAGACGAACGAGAAGGCGCGCCTGCGCAACAAGGCCGTCAAGTCCTCGCTCAAGACCTCGATCCGCAAGGCCCGCGAGGCCGTCGTTGCAGGCGACGTCGAGAAGGCCACCGTGGCCGTTCGCGACGCTTCCCGCGCTCTCGACAAGGCTGTCTCGAAGGGTGTCATCCACAAGAACGCCGCCGCCAACAAGAAGTCGGCGCTGGCCACCAAGGTTGCCACCCTCCAGGGCTGAGCATTCTGATGTGATCGCCGGAACGGACCAAGCGGGCCCTCTCTCCCGCTCCTGACCGGCACCCCGCGCCGCACACCGAACCTGCGTTCGCCACGCGGGTGCGGCGCACCGAGCGCAAAGCGAAGGCCCCGGTCGACCCCCTCCCCAGGGGGACGACCGGGGCCTTCGGCATGCACGCGTACGAAAACGCGGGCCCCGGCACCCCGTCGAACCCGACCGGGGACGGGCGGCCGGGGACGGGCGGCCGGGGACGGGCGGCCGGGGACGGGCGGCCGGGGACGGGCGGCCGGCGACCAGGGCCAGAGCGGCCGGCCGCACGGACCCGGTCGGACCCGGCACCCCGTCGAACCGGGGGCCAGGGCGCCGGAGCGGCCTGCCGTACGGGCCCGGCGCCCCTACCCCGTCTCGCGCGGGGGCATCGCTACCGCCCTGTCCGCGCGGCCCTCGCCACCGCGACCACGGCCTTCTCCAGCGCGTACTCCGGGTCGTCCCCGCCGCCCTTGACGCCCGCGTCCGCATCCGCGACCGCCCTCAGCGCCACAGCCACCCCGTCCGGCGTCCATCCCCGCATCTGCTGGCGCACCCGGTCGATCTTCCACGGGGGCATGCCCAGCTCCCGGGCGAGATCCGCCGGCCGTCCACCGCGTGCCGACGAGAGCTTGCCGATCGCCCGGACGCCCTGCGCGAGCGCGCTGGTGATGAGGACAGGGGCCACACCGGTCGACAGCGACCAGCGCAAGGCCTCCAGGGCCTCGGCCGCCCGCCCCTCGACCGCGCGGTCGGCGACCGTGAAGCTCGACGCCTCCGCGCGCCCGGTGTAGTAGCGCCCGACGACGGCTTCGTCGATCGTGCCCTCGACGTCCGCGACGAGCTGTGACGCCGCGCTCGCCAGTTCCCGCAGATCGCTGCCGATGGAGTCGACCAGCGCCTGGCACGCCTCGGGCGTCGCGGAGCGTCCCAGCGTCCGGAACTCGCCCCGCACGAAGGAGAGGCGCTCGGCGGGCTTGGTGGTCTTCGGACACGCGACCTCCCGCGCCCCGGCCTTACGGGCCGCGTCGAGCAGCGCCTTGCCCTTGGCGCCGCCCGCGTGCAGCAGCATGAGGGTGATCTCCTCGACCGGGTCGTCGAGATACTTCTTGACGTCCTTGATCGTGTCGGCGGAGAGATCCTGCGCGTTGCGCACGATCACCACCTTGCGCTCGGCGAAGAGCGAAGGGCTCGTCAGCTCGGCGAGGGTGCCCGGCTGGAGCTGGTCGGAGGTGAGGTCCCGGACGTCCGTGTCGGCGTCGGAGGCCCGGGCCGCCGCCACCACCTGCTGTACGGCACGGTCCAGGAGCAGGTCCTCCTGCCCCACGGCGAGCGTGAGGGGGGCGAGCGGGTCGTCGGTGGAATTCCTTCTGGTGGCCATCGCCGTCCAGCATCCCACGGGCCACTGACAGCCCGGCCGCGGCTGCCGGTCCTGCCACCGTGCCCCCGTGCCCCCGTGCCCCCGTGCCCCCGTGCCCCCGCAACCCTCAGCCCGTAGCCCGTAGCCCGTAGCCGAGAATGGGCGGGTGAGCAATGTGAGACATGTACTGGTGCTGCCCGACCGCGATGCCGCGGAGGAGGCGGCCGGAGAGCTGGCCGACCGATTCGGGGTGGCAGAGGAGCCGCAGCTCGTACGCGACGCCCTGGCCGGCGAGGACGACGCCGAGGACGCCCAGTGGCTGGTGGTCGTGGAGGACCCGGCCCGGCGCCTGGACTCCGCGGCGCTCGATGCGTTCGCCGCGGAGTACGAGGGGTGGCTGGAGGCTCCGTAGGAGCTCGGTGGCTGCTCCGGGGCCGCTCCGGGCACCGCCCCGTAGTCCGCAGTCGAAGCCCGTGATCCGTAGTCCGTGGTCCGTGATCCGAACTCGCAGCCCAAAGTCGTAGTCCGCAGTCCGCGAATCAGCGCTTGGGAACGATCTGGATGTCCATGTCGATCTCGATGCTGGAGCCGACCGCGGCGATGCCACGGGCCAGCATCGTCTGCCAGGTGAGGGTGAAGTCCTCACGGTGCAGCTCGGTGGTGGCGCGGCAGGCGGCGCGGGTCTCGCCCTCCAGGCCGTTGCCGACGCCGAGGTACTGGGTGTCCAGCGTGACCGTGCGGCTCACTCCGTGCAGGGTGAGCGCGCCGCTCACGCCCCAGCGGGTGCCGCCCCGGTGGACGAAGCGCTCGCTGTAGAACTCCAGCGTCGGATAGCGGCCGACGTCGAGGAAGTCGCCCGAGCGCAGGTGGTCGTCGCGCATCTGGACGTTCGTATCGATCGACGCGGCGTCGATGATCACGTGCATGGCCGAGTTCTCCATGCGGTCGGCGATCCGGACCGCGCCGGCGAAGGTGTTGAACCGGCCGTGGATGCGAGCCATCCCGATGTGCCGGGCCGTGAAACCGATCTGGGAGTGCGTCGGCTCGATCTCCCACTCACCCGGGTCGGGCAGCTGCGGGGGCGCGGAGAGCTGCAGGTTCACATCGCCCAAGGCCTCGTGACCGCCCCGGGCGACCGCCGCCGAGCCGTGGAACGGGGTGAACCCCTCCGCCGTGACAGCCAGCCGGTACTCCCCCGCCGGCACCGTGGCGACGACATTGCCGAACGGGTCCGTCTCCCCGCCCAGGACCTTGCGCCCCGCGGCGTCCGTGACGACGAACTCAGCCTGCTGCACCGCCTCGTTGACCGGGTCGAGCACCCGGCAGCTGAGGACACCCGCGGAGTCCGGTATGGCGAGTCCGGCGAGGGCGTTGCCGCGAACGACACCCGTCGCCGCCTTGTTTCCGAGCCAACGGCCGAACATCTCCACGCACCCCCGGGGGCTGTTTCACCTCGGGCCGAAGGGTTGGACACCGTTGTCGGAACAGCGGCCCGCCGACGATCATGCATTCGATCACCCTTGTGCCGTTCGAGGCAAACAGAGTGGCTCGCAGGGGCTTGGGTGGAGGTGTTACCGAAGGTCCGAATTGATCGTTCCGTTTGTGTGTGTCACCCGTTCGGCACAGAAATGCCGGCCTCCCGTTCGGAGGGGAGCCGGTCGAGACGCACTCCGAAGTGCTCGCGGTAGGCGGCGAGAACCTCCTCATCGCTCTCCAGCCACGTCTCGTGACGCTCCTCACCCACCGTCGTGAGGAGCTTGTGGCCCTTGAGCGTGATCCGCCCCGTGGTCGTGAAGCGCGAGCAGACCGGCGACCGGGTGAAGCCCGAATCGGGAGAGGTCCGGTGGTACCAGGCCCCGCCCCGGAAGTCGTCCAGCGCCCGGGGTCGCGGGTCCAGGCGGAACTGGGGTGCCCCGCCCCGCAGCACATCCACGTCCCCGTGGTCCCCGCCGCCCTCGGCGGGGGCCTGAGCAATCCGGAAGGTGCCGCGCGGGTCCTCCTGGTCCGTGCGGTCGTCGAGCGCGAGCGGATGCTGGGCGTGGTCGCCGAAGCCGACATCGGCGAGCCACGGCCCGGTGCCGTCGTCCGTCTCCACCCGCAGCGCCATGTGGTCGTACGGGATGCCGAGCCGCCCGTCGTCACCGTGGACCCGTGCCTGGAGCAGCGTGACCCGGAAGCCGAGCGCCCGGAGCAGTACGGCGAAGGCGCCGTTGACTTCGTAGCAGAACCCGCCGCGGCGGTCCGCCACGATCTTGTCGAGGAGCGCCTTGTCCTCCAGCACGATGTCCTCGCCGAGGTGGATCGAGAGGTTCTCGAAAGGCACGGTGGTGAGGTGGCGCAGCTGCAGCTCGCGCAGCGCCGTGGCATCGGGGCGGCCCGGCCGGGTGGCGCCGATGCGTGCCAGGTAGGCGTCGATTGTCTGAGGCAGGTGCGGGTCCATGAGGGCAGTGTGTCCCCGCAAGCGCCACCGCGCCCTGAGCCGATGGTCCTAGGACCGGCGCCGGAGGCGTGACGCAGCACGTGTTCACTAACGTGCGGGGCATGACGAATCGGGAGCCGGCGCGCAGCCGCGAACAGCGCAAGCAGGACGCACTCGATCATCTGGAGAAGGACGAGGACGCCTGGGTGTCGACCGCCTCGGCCGACGGAGTGCCGACCCTGGTGCCACTGTCGTTCGTGTGGGACCGGGGGACCCTGCTGATGGCCACCCGGCGTACCAACCCGACCGCGGTCAACCTGGCGCCGGAGGGGCAGGCGCGGATCGCGCTGGGTCCCACCCGCGATGTGGTCCTCATCGAAGCGACGGCGGAGCTCGTCGAGAGCACGGACCTTCCCCCGGAGTCGAGTGACGTCTTCGCCGCGAAGCTCGGCTGGGACCTGCGGGAACTCTCCGGGTGGGTGTACCTGCGTTTCACGCCGTACACGGTCAGAGCGTGGCGGGAGAAGAACGAACTGGCCGGCCGTGAACTGATGGCCGAGGGCCGGTGGCTGGAGTGACCGCGCCGTCATGACCGGCCCACCGCCCGCAGTCCCGGCCCGGTACCCGTCACCGCGACGGCGCCGTCCCTGTCCGTGCGGAGCACCACCGCTCCCCCGGATCTGAGCGCCTCCACCGTCCGTGCGGCAGGGTGCCCGTACGGGTTGTCCCGGCCCACGCTCACCAGCGCGAACCTCGGACTCACGCTGCGGAGCAGTGCCGCGTCCTGGTGGGCGGAGCCGTGGTGGGCGACCTTGAGCACATCCACCCGAGGCAGTGTCGGGTGACTGCGCAACAGGCCTTGCTGGGCCGGAGGTTCCAGGTCGCCGAGGAGCAACAGTGTGAGCCCACCGGCCCGTACGAGCAGGGTGACGCTGGCGTCGTTCGGTTCCTCCGGTACGGGACCGGTGGCCGGGCCCGCCGTGGCGGTCGCACCACCCGGCGGCCACAGCACCTGCCACTCCAGCGCTCCGGTCCGGCGCCGCTCACCGGGGGCGGCGCTCACCACGGGGATACCGGCCGCCGCAGCCGTCCGCCTGACGAAAGCGGCCTGTTCCGGAGGTTCGTCCAGGCTCGTCGTCTGGATCGCGCCCACCGTTCTGCCCCGCAGCACACCGGTCAGGCCGCGCACGTGGTCGGCGTGGAAGTGGGTGAGCAGCAGCAACGGGATGCGGGTGACGGCCAGGTCGCGCAGGCAGCGGTCGGCGAGCCGGGGATCCGGCCCTGCGTCGACGACCACGCCTGCGCCGGGCCCCGCCGCGAGCACCAGGGCGTCCCCCTGACCGACGTCGCACATCGCGAACGCCCAGCCGGGCGGCGGCCATCCGGTCAACGCACGGGTCAGTGGCACCGGCCGGAGCACCGCGAGGACGAGCAGCAGCGCGGCGGCCGAACAGAGCCAGGGATGGCGTCCGATGCGCCGCGCGAACAGCACCAGGAGCACAGTCAGCGCGGCCAGCAGAAGCGCCCCCGGCCGGCCGTCGGGCCAGTCGGCCTCCGCACCGGGGAGCGCGGCTCCGGTCCGGGCCACGGAGGCAATCCACTCCGCCGGCCATCCCGCCACCCGGGCGAGCAGTTCGGCCCCCGGCATGGCCACCGGCGCCAGGGCCAGCACGGCGAACCCGAGGACTGTAGCGGGCGCAACCGCGAACTCGGCCAGCAGATTGCAAGGGATCGCCACCAGACTCACCCGGGAGGCGAGCAGCACCACGACGGGCGAGCACACGGCCTGAGCCGCGGCCGCGGCCGCCAGCGCCTCCGCCAACCGCGGTGGCACCCGCCGCCGTTGCAGCGCTTCGCTCCACCGAGGGGCCAGGGTCAGGAGGGCACCGGTAGCGAGCACCGACAGGACGAAGCCGTAACTGCGCGCCAGCCACGGGTCGTAGAGCACCAGCAGCAGAACGGCGGCGGCCAGCGCGGGAATCAGCGATCTGCGCCGCCCGGTGCCGATGGCCAGAAGTGTGATCAGGCCACAGGCCGCGGCCCGCAGCACGCTCGGTTCCGGACGACAGACAAGCACGAAGGCAAGGGTGAGCCCGCCGCCGAGCAGAGCGGTTCCCCGCAGAGAGATCCCCCACGCGGGTGCCAGTCCTCGGCGTTCGACGCGCAGGGCGCTGCCGGGCGGTCCGATGAGCAGGACGAGCAGGATCGCCAGGTTGGCACCCGATACCGCCATGAGATGGGTGAGGTCGGTCGCCCGGAACGCCTCGTGCAGTTCCGGTGCGACGCGTGTGGTGTCGCCGACGACCAGTCCGGGCAGCAGCGCCCTCGCATCAGGGCCGAGGCCTTCCGTCGCCGTGCGCAGGCCCGCGCGCAGTCCGCCCGCCGTGCGCTGGAGTCGCGTGGGCGGGCCGATGACACGGGGTGGCCCTTTTCCCTCGGCACGCAGCACTGCAGTGGCGCGCTCCCCGCCGTGCAGCGGCGGGGCCAGCCGACCGCTGACGCGCAGCCGTGTGGAGGGAAGCAGCTGCTGCCACTGTGCGGCCGCGCCTTCGGGCGTGACGATGACCAGCACCGGCGTACGCAGCCGGACGGCCGTGCCGCCGGGGCTCGTCAGCCGGACGATCTCGGCGTCCAGCAGCAGGGAGACGGGGGTGCTGTGGTCGCCGCGCACCCGCGGGGACGTGCGGCGGACATCGGAGGTCAGGGTGAGCTCCGCGTCGATGTGCGCGAACTGCCCGGCCAGACCGGGCACGGGCCCCTGCCGAGCATCGGCCCTGTGCAGACCGGCGGACGCCGCCCCCGCTGCCGCGCAGAGCAGTACCGCCGCGGCAGCAGTGCTGTGCAGCCGCCATCGGCCACCGCCGCCTCTCTCCGCATCGTCGGTCCGCTCCGCACGGGCCACACGGAAGGGTGGAAAGCCCGGTACGGCCAGGAGGATCATGGCCGCCCCGAGGCAGAGCACCACACCCGCCGCCACCCAGCGGCCCGGCGCGTCCAGGGCCGGTGCGGCGCCCGCCCAGACCGCCAGGGCCGGCGGGACCAGCCGCAGGTCCACCGGACCTTCCTGCCGCGGGTCGGCGCTCCCCAGCCGACGGCCCGATGCCGCGTGGACGTCCTGGGTACTCACGGTCGCACCAGTGGCTGGAGATCGGCGAACCGGCGGTCACCGATCCCGTTGACCTCACGGAGCTCGTCGACGGACCGGAAGCCTCCGTGCTGGGTGCGGTGGTCGACGATGTGCTGGGCGAGGACGGGGCCGACGCCCGGCAGGGTTTCGAGCTGTTCCATCGTCGCGGTGTTGAGGCTCACCGGCCCCGCGGCGGCGGTCGGGCCGACGCCTCCTCCCGTACCGCCTGCGGCAGTCGGGCCCGGCGGGGCGCCCACCACGATCTGTTCCCCGTCCATGAGGACCCGGGCCCGGTTGAGGCTGTCGAGGTCCACGCCCGGTCGGGCCCCGCCCGCCACTCGCAGCGCGTCGGCGACCCTGGCTCCGGCCGGCAGCCGGTGGATCCCGGGCCGCCTCACCTTCCCGCTCACGTCCACCACGACCTGCCCGCCCGGCCCGGCGGCGGGTGGCGTCCCGGGCGAGGGCTCCGGTGCCCCGGCCCCGCCCGTATCCCCGCCCGCATCCGTTTGCGCCACGGGCGGGGGCGCGGCCTCGCTGACACGTTCCGGAGCGCGGACGGATCCGGGGCGCGCCGACCAGAGCTGCATCGCGGCGAACACCGCTGCCGCGACCAGGACGACAGTGAGCGCAGCCAGGGCCTTCGGCTCCAGCCCGCACCTGAGCTGCAGCCACACCGGAAGCCGCTCCCGCACTGCGGGAAGGGCCCGCCGCAGCCGCCCCGCGGCCACCGGACCGGGCAGGGACGCGGGTGGAGGCGCGGGCGGAGACGGGGATGAGGGCGCGGGAGGAGGCGCGGGTGCGGACCCGACCGCAGCCGCGCGCGCCGCCGCCCGCGGCATCACCGGCGAGCCGGGGGCATCCAGGGACGACGCTCCCGCAAGCGACGGCGACGACCCCCTCGAACGCGGGGCCGCCGTTGAAGAACGCGGGGCCATCGCTTCACGCGCTTCACCCACCACACCTGCTCTACCACCCGCACCGGCCACACTGGCCGCAATGACCTCAGGCACCCCATGTGCCTCACCCGCCGCGCCCGCCGCAATCACCGTGCCGCCCGCCGACGGACCCGCGCCCATCCCCACCACCGGCCGCGCGACCCGACCCCCGTAACCGCCGGCCATCAGCGCGTCCGCACGGATGCGTGAAGCCGCGGCTGCGGCGGTGCGCCCCTTCACCCGACGCCGTCGGCCCGGTCCTGTGCCCGCACCGCTCCGGACACGACCGTCCGAGGCAGGACCGCGCCCCGGCCCACTGCCGGGCCCGGACTCGCCGAACCTGCCGATGCCGCTGACGTGTCCGCCGCTACCGGCGCGCCTGACACGCGTGACAGGGCCGGCACGGCCGACGTCGGCGCGATTGGTTGCACGATGTGATCGGGAAGCCATGCCTCATGACGCTAGGGACTTCTGCCGGAACCCGCTGAGTACACCCAATTCCGGTGGAAAACCGCGCCGTTGTGCATAACTCCACCACTCCGGAGAGTGAAGTCAGCGAGGCGAAATCACCGCGCCCAGCAGCCCGGGGCCGGTGTGTGCGCCGATCACCGCGCCCACCTCGCTGACATGCAGGTCGACCAGGCCCGGAACTCGCTCTCGCAGCCGCTCAGCCAGTCGCTCGGCCCGTTCCGGGGCCGCGAGGTGATGCACCGCGATGTCCACCCGCCCGCTGCCCGCCCGCTCGGCGACGATCTCCTCCAGCCGGGCGATGGCCTTCGAGGCCGTCCGTACCTTCTCCAGCAGTTCGATCCGACCGCCGTCCAGCTGAAGGAGCGGTTTCACGGCCAGGGCCGAACCGAGCAGGGCCTGCGCGGCGCCGATCCGGCCACCGCGCCGCAGATAGTCCAGGGTGTCGACATAGAAGTAGGCAGACGTGCCCGCCGCCCTCTTCTCGGCGGCGGCCACCGCGTCGTCCTGGCTGCCGCCTGCCTCCGCCGTCTCCGCCGCGGCCAGGGCGCAGAACCCGAGGGCCATGGCGACCATCCCGGTGTCCACCACGCGCACCGGCACCGGAGCGTCCTTCGCCGCGAGGACGGCCGCGTCGTACGTTCCGGAGAACTCCGCCGACAGATGCAGCGAGACGATGGCACTCGCTCCCGCTTCGGCAGCCGCGCGGTAAGCAGCGGCGAAGACCTCGGGGCTGGGCCGTGAAGTCGTCACGGAACGGCGCTTCTGCAGGGCCAGCGCGAGGGAGCGGGCCGAGATCTCGGTGCCCTCCTCCAGCGCCTGGTCCCCGAGGACGACGGTCAGCGGCACTGCGGTGATGCCATGCCGTTCCATCGCCTGGGGCGGCAGGTAGGCCGTGGAATCGGTGACGATCGCGACATGGCGGGACATGAGCGGGAGATTACCTGTCGGGGAGGCGGCTCGGCAGTTCGACCCCGACTGAATGATCAGTTCCGGTCGCTTCGTACCGCATCCTTCCCTCCCCCGTTCACCTGCGGTCCCTGCCCGTCACCGAGCGCTCCCGCCGACGGGGGCCAAGAAGATCCCATTCGTCGAACGCCGTCAGTCCGTGGTCTCGGACACGATCAGTCCGCAGTCTCCCGGACACCATCGGCCCCGCAGTCTCCGACGCCGTCAGCCCATGGTCTCGGACACCGTCAGCCCGCAGTCTCCGACGCCGTCAGTTCGTGGTCTCGGGCCGTGCCGTCTTCTGCCACGGATATCCCGTCCGCAGCCGGGGGTCCTGGGCCGTGATGGCCTGCGGAGTCCCCTCGTCGCCCGCCGGGTCCCCTGCGGGCTGCTCCTGGACGTGGTCCGCCGGGCGCCCCGGTGCCGGCTCCTCCGTCGTCCAGTGGCGCAGCGCCCCGGCCTCCACGTCGATCTGCGCGTTCAGTGCCGCCAGATCGTCGTCGGCGAACTGCCGGGCCCGGTCCCGGGCCGCCCATCGCAGCGACTCCGCGGCGCTCGTGATCCGCTCGGTGCGCTGCTTCAGGCCGGGCAGCAGCGAGGCGACCGTCGTCCTGTCGGGCTCGCGCTCCAGGCGCTTCAGGTCCTCTTCCAGCTCGCGGCCGTGGACCCCGAGGCGCTGGAACAGGCCCAGCGACTCCGAGAGCGAGGCGTCCTCGACCACACCCGACTGCAGCGCCTCCTGCGTGGCACGCATCGAGGTGCGGAGCGAGAGACGGAGCTGAGCCAGCTCGCCGCCGACGCCCACCTGCCCGTAGCTCTTGGCCCGCAGTGTGGTGTCCTCCACCGTGCGGCGCGCCTGCGTGATCGTGCGGTCCACACCACGCCTGGCCGCCCCGACGACCTTGACGGTCGCGTAGACGCCCAGCGCCATGAACGCGACGACGAGCAGCCCCAGGATCAGGATCACGGCTTCCATGAGTGCCCCTCGGATGGTGTGACGGCTGACGGCACGGTTTCACCCGCCCCTCCACCGTAAACGGAACGGGCAGGCGGAGGGTTCCATCGGAACCCCCAACCTGCCCGTAGGGGAAAGCCCTCACACCGGAAAGCCCTCACACCGTCATGACGACGACCGTCGACTAGGCCGGAACGATGTTCACCAGCTTCGGCGCCCGGACGATCACCTTGCGGATGCCGGCCCCGTCCAGTGCCGCGACCACGGCCGGGTCCGCCAGGGCCAGCGCCTCCAGCTCCGCGTCCGTGATCGACGGGGAGATCTCCAGGCGCGCCCTGACCTTGCCCTTGATCTGGACGACGCAGGTGACGGTCTCGTCCACGACGTACGCCGGGTCGGCGACCGGGAAGTCCTGGTGCACGACCGAGTCGGTGTGGCCCAGCCGGCGCCACAGCTCCTCGGCGATGTGCGGCGCCAGCGGCGCCACCAGCAGCACCAGAGCCTCGGCGACGGGGCGCGGCAGCGGGCCGCCGGCCTTGGTCAGGTGGTTGTTCAGCTCGGTGACCTTGGCGATGGCCGTGTTGAAGCGCATCCCGGCCATGTCCCCGCCGACGCCGTCGATCGCCTTGTGCAGCGCGCGCAGCGTGTCCTCGCCGGGCTCGGTGTCGACGACGGTGACCTCGCCGCTCTCCTCGTCGACGATGTTGCGCCACAGCCGCTGCAGCAGCCGGTACTGGCCGACGACCGCGCGCGTGTCCCAGGGACGCGACACGTCCAGGGGGCCCATGGCCATCTCGTACAGCCGCAGCGTGTCCGCGCCGTACTCGCCGCAGATCTCGTCGGGCGTCACGGCGTTCTTCAGGGACTTGCCCATCTTGCCCAGGACGCGGGAGACCTTCTCGCCCTCGTAGTAGAACGCCCCGTCACGCTCCTCGACCTCGGCCGCCGGAACCGCGATGCCGCGGCTGTCCCGGTAGACGAAGGCCTGGATCATGCCCTGGTTGTACAGCTTGTGGAACGGCTCGGCGGACGAGACGTGGCCCAGGTCGTGCAGCACCTTGGACCAGAAGCGCGCGTACAGCAGGTGCAGCACGGCGTGCTCGGCGCCGCCCACGTACAGGTCGACGCCACCGGTCGGCTGCCCTTCGCGCGGGCCCATCCAGTACTGCTCGATCGCCGGGTCGACCAGCTGCTCGGAGTTGTTCGGGTCCAGGTAGCGCAGCTCGTACCAGCAGGAGCCCGCCCAGTTGGGCATGGTGTTGGTCTCGCGGCGGTACTTCTTCGGGCCGGCGCCGTCACCCAGGTCCAGTGTGACGTTGACCCAGTCGGCGTTGCGCGACAGCGGGGTCTCGGGCTGGGTGTCGGCGTCGTCCGGGTCGAAGGTGCGCGGCGAGTAGTCGTCGACCTCCGGCAGCTCCAGCGGCAGCATCGACTCGGGCAGCGAGTGGGCGATGCCCTCCTCGTCGTACACGATCGGGAAGGGCTCGCCCCAGTAGCGCTGGCGGCTGAACAGCCAGTCGCGCAGCCGGAAGTTGACGGTGCCCTCGCCGACACCGTGCTCCTTCAGCCACTCGGTGATCCGGATCTTGGCGTCGACGACTCCCAGACCGTCCAGCGAGATCTCGTCGTTCGCGGAGTTGACCAGCTTCGCGTCGTACGAGCCGAAGGCGTCCTCCCACGTCGAGGCGTCCGTGCCGCGGTCGTCCGACGGCTCGACGACGCAGCGCATCGGCAGCTCGAAGGCGCGCGCGAAGGCGAAGTCGCGGGGGTCGTGCGCCGGCACGGCCATGATCGCGCCGGTGCCGTAGCCCATCAGCACGTAGTCGGCGATGAAGACGGGGATCTGCTCGCCGCTGACCGGGTTGGTCGCGTACGCGCCGGTGAAGACACCGGTCTTGTCCTTGGCCTCCGCCTGCCGCTCCACGTCGGACTTGGCCGCGGCCTGCTTGCGGTACGCGGTGACGGCCTCGGCCGGGGTGGCGTGGCCGCCGGTCCAGACCGGGTGGGTGCCGTCGGGCCAGGCGGCGGGAATGATCCGCTCGACCAGCTCGTGCTCCGGCGCCAGCACCATGTAGGTGGCACCGAACAGGGTGTCCTGGCGGGTGGTGAAGACGGTGATGTCGCCGGCCCCGTCGACGGGGAAGTCGACGCGCGCGCCCTCGGAGCGGCCGATCCAGTTGCGCTGCTGCAGCTTGATGGCCTCGGGCCAGTCCAGCCCGTCCAGGTCGTTCAGCAGCCGGTCGGCGTAGGCCGTGATGCGCATGTTCCACTGGCGCAGCTTGGCCTTGAAGACGGGGAAGTTGCCGCGCTCGGAGCGGCCGTCGGCCGTGACCTCCTCGTTGGCCAGGACGGTGCCCAGGCCGGGCGACCAGTTGACGGGCGCGTCGGAGGCGTAGGCCAGCCGGTGGTCGCTCAGGATGTCGGCGCGCTCGGCGGCGCTCAGCGCGCTCCAGTCACGGCCGTCGGGGGTCGCCCGCTCACCGGACTCGAACTGGGCGACCAGCTCGGCGATCGGCCGGGCCCGGTCCGCGTCGGTGTCGTACCAGGAGTTGAAGATCTGCAGGAAGATCCACTGGGTCCACTTGTAGTACTCCGACTCGATCGTGGCGAACGAGCGGCGCTTGTCGTGGCCCAGGCCCAGCCGGCGCAGCTGCGCCGTCATGTTCTCGATGTTGGCCTCGGTCGAGATCCGCGGGTGCGTTCCGGTCTGCACCGCGTACTGCTCCGCGGGCAGGCCGAAGGCGTCGAAGCCCAGGGTGTGCAGGACGTTGTGGCCGCTCATCCGCTGGTGGCGGGCGTAGACATCGGTGGCGATGTAGCCCAGCGGGTGGCCGACGTGCAGACCCGCACCCGAGGGGTACGGGAACATGTCCATGATGAATTTCTTCGGCTTGGCGGCCAGCTCCGGGTCGCCTGCCAGGTCGCCGGTCGGGTTCGGTGCCTCGTACGTGCCCTCGGCGTCCCAGAAGTCCTGCCAGCGTGCCTCGATGTCGGCGGCCATCGCTGCCGTATAGCGGTGCGGCGCAGCAACCTCGACTGCGGAATTCGTCTCGCTCATGATCCTCAAAGCTCCATCGATCGTCATCTGCCGGCGCCCACGTCTACGGACACGCGTCTACGGAAACGAAAAAGCCCCTCGCACAGGAGGGGACGCCGCGCTGATGCCGACCAGGCGTTCTCACCGGTCGGGACTGATCAGCGCGGCTCGCTAAGCAGAAGGCGTACGGCACGCATGGCGTCAGGGTACCGCACAGGCCCGGCCCTCATCCGGGCACCGCCGATCCGTGGACACGACGGGTGGCGAACCGGTCGGCAGAACGTCCGGGAAGCGTGGGTTACTCCGCGTAATGCCCTCTATCGGGGCAACCATCCAAACCTCGTACCGGCCGGTATGGAGCGCCTTAGCATGCGGCAACGGGACCGCATTGCCGAGCCATTCGGAGTCGCCCCCCATGAACCCTCTGAACCCTCATCGCAAGATCCGTTCATCGGCCGCCCGGCTCCAGGGGCCGGGCCGTCACGTACAGGGCGGGCTGACCGTCGCTGTGCTGGTTCTCCTGCCGCTGCTCGCCGTGGCGGGCAGCGACGGTCTGCGCGCCACGCTCGACTTCACGACCGGTGTCCTCTCGCTGGTCTCGCTCACCGCCGCGGTGGGCTGGGGCCTGCTCGCCACCGACCGGCTGTTCCTCTCCCCGCGTCAGCGACTGGCCGGCCAGGCCGTCCACCGCACTGCCGCGGCCGCCTCGCTGGGCTTCCTGCTGCTCCATGTCACGGTGAAGGTCTCGCTGGGGCATGTGGCTCTGCTCGGCGCCCTCGTGCCCTTCGGTCTCGGGGTCGGCGGTACGGCGGGGCTGATCGGTTTCGGTGCGCTGGCCGGTCTGCTGATGGTGGTGGCGGCCGCGACGGGCGCGCTGCGCAGCGCCTTCGCCACCCCGAGCAAGGTCGCCGGTCGCTGGCGGGCGCTGCACGCGCTGTCCTACCCGGCATGGTGTGCCGCGCTGGTGCACGGTCTGTACGCGGGCAGGCCGCCCGCGGTCTGGGTCGTCGTGATGTACAGCCTGTGCCTGGTCGCCGTGGCGGCCGTGCTGTGCCTGCGCATGCTGCCGCCGCTGGTGAAACGGCGGATCGCCGGCTCGGTCACCGCACTGGTAAAGCCGGACGCCATGCCCGCCGAGCCGGATCCGGTGACCCGCGAGGCCCCGCTGCCCGGTGCGGACACCGCGGCCCTGCCGGAGTCGTACGGAACAGGCACCGCCGTCACCGGCCGGGACGGGCTCGGCGGCCAGGTACGGGGCGGGCCGCTGCCCTCGTCGTTCGAGCACCCCCGGACCACGCTCCCAGCACCTGCCCCACCGCTGTACGAGGCCCCGCCCCGCAGCTCCGACCGCCTCACGACGGGCTTGCTCCCGAGTGCGTCCGGCGGGCGCAAGGGCCCCGGGCCCGGGATCGCCGCCGGGTACCGCGCGGTCTCGCCGCCCGCCGGGACCGCCGCCCGCCGGCAGCAGTCCGGGCACCGGCCGGCGCCGTCATCCGCCCCGCCGACCCGGGCACTTCACCCGCCGCCCGATCCCGCGGGGGCCGCGCAGCCCCCGTACGAGCCCCCCGTCCCGTCCTTCGAACCCGTGCGGACACCCACCGTCCCCACCGTCCCCTACGTCCCCGCCCAGGAGCCTCCTTACGCCGCCGGAGGGTCGAGCGCTCCGTTGCCCGCCGCCGGCGACACCGCACCGCTCCCGGGGCCGTTCTACCCGCCCCCGGCCGGAGAACCCTGGACCGCACCCGCAGGAGACCGGCCGTGAACATCCCTCTCCCCGACGTCCCCGAAGTCCGCGTCGTCGGTCTCCCCCAACTGACCAGCGGCTTCGATCTGGTGGAGCGGCTCGACCTCGGCATGCACCTGAAGGTCCACGGACCGCTGGAGCCGATGACCGGCGAACGCCTGGCGGAACTCGCCGAGTCCATCTCGCTGAACGGCCGCGGCGGTGCCGGATTCCCCTTCGGCCGAAAGCTGCGGGCCGTCGCCAAGGCGTCCATCCGGCGCGGGGTTCGTCCGGTCGTCGTGATCAACGGCAGCGAGGGGGAGCCCGCCTGCCGCAAGGACACGGTGCTGCTCAACCGTGCACCGCACCTCATCCTGGACGGCGCCCTGCTGGCGGCCGAGGCGCTCGGTGCCCGCACCCTGATCGTCGCCGTCACCCGCAACTCCACGGAGATCTCGGTCCGCTCCGCACTGGCCGAACGGGGCCTGTCCGACCGGCGCGGCCGGCCGTTGCGGGCCCGGGTGGTGCGGACGCCGGAGCGGATGGTCTCCGGTGAGGCCTCGGCCGTCATCCGGGCGGCGTCCGGTGGCCCGGCACTGCCGCCGGGGCGCCGCGAGCGGGCCGCGGAGTCGGGGGTCGGCGGCGCCCCCACCCTGCTGTCGAACGCGGAGACGTACGCGCAACTCGCCGTCGCCGCCCGGACAGGCACCCGCCGTTACGGGAACACCGGCCTGCCCGACGAGCCCGGCACGGTACTCCTCACGCTCTCCGGCGCGGTCGCTCGCCCGATGGTCATCGAAGTGCCTACGGGTGTGCCGCTGCGGTACGTGCTCCAGCTGGCAGGCGCTCCTCCCCTGCCGCAGGGCGTGCTCACGGGCGGGTATCACGGCAACTGGATCAGTGCGCACGCCATGCATGACGCCGTCGTGTCCCGGGCGTCGCTGGCCGCGGCGGGCGGGGCGCTGGGAGCGGGTGCGATCCTGCCGATCGGGCAGGAGACCTGTCCGCTCGGCGAGTCCCTGCGTGTGGCGAACTGGCTGGCCGCCGAGACCGCGGGCCAGTGCGGCCCGTGCAAGCTCGGGCTTCCGGCCGCCGCCGGCGGGCTCTCCGACGTGCTGAACGGGGGCGGTCCCGCCGCTCTGGAGGCGCTGCGTGAGGTGACGCTGGCGGTCAGGGGCCGGGGCGCCTGTAAGCATCCGGACGGTTCGGCGCGCTTTCTGTCGTCCACCCTCTCCGCGTTCACCGACGACCTGGCCGCCCATGTGCTGGACGGCGGCTGCGGCCGCGAGACGTTGGGGGTGCTCCCTCTTCCCGCACCCGGGTACCAGGATGTGGAGGAGTCCATTCCGAGCGGCGAGAGGCTTGCCGTGGACTGGACGCTCTGCCGGGGGCACGGTCTCTGCGCGGACATCGTCCCGGAGTTGATCAGACTGGGCCCCGACGGATATCCGGCACTGGCGGACGCCGCGGTTCCGATGCATCTGCGCGGACGCGCGCAACGTGCCGTACGCCGTTGCCCCGCCCTGGCGCTCCGGATCGAGCAGCAGGCTCCCGAGCGGCCCGCGCTGCCTCCGGGCACCGGCCGGAAGGCCCTCGGCAGCGGCCGGAGTTGAGCTGCCGAAAACGACTGGCGGGGGGGGCCCGGGCGGTGGGGCGCCCCGGGGGCTGGGCGGTGGGGGTGTGGGTGAATTTAATCAGGTACTCCACGAAGGCCAGAACGCGGGGCAACCACAAAGCGATGTACCCCCGCGGGGGGGGCC